>NZ_VFIY01000005.1:607500-759730 GCF_006385175.1 Emcibacter nanhaiensis | reverse complement strand
CGGCTGTTGTAGGTCAACTGGGAGACCATTTGCCCCATGCTGCGGAACAAATCAACATCATCGGGGCTACGGAAATGTTCCGCGTTCTGGACACCAATCAGGACACCAATCTTGCCGCTACTTTTGGCAGCATCCATATCCTCGATTGAATCAATGCGTCTGAAATACTGCGAATAATCGGCAATGAAACCGTTGAGAAGGGCGAAATATTCAAGGGTTTCGCGGTGCGCCCCGGGGCCGCTTATGCCATAGGCATTGTGAAAAATATTGATCCCGGATTTATTAAACTCCTGGAAATCCTGCTCCCCGAACCCGCCCGGGGTCAGCACCCATTTTTCGACTTTCTTGTCGCTGAGGGCAATCAGCCCGAGCATGTCAATAACCAGGTTTTCCCGCACCAGGTCCATCGTCCGGCGGGAATAGCTTTCCCCGGAATGCGCAAACGCTCGGTACATCCCCCTGTTGATCATCGGGGCACCAAGAGACAGGGCGACACCCGCCGCCCCGGCTTTAAGTGCGTTACGACGATTCATCGCTTTAGCTTTATTCATCTTCTGCTCCTTGCAAACTGACTGATATACGACCCCAGGGGCCTGTCATGCCCCAAACATCCACAATTTATCCCGCCGTTCCGGCACCTCGAGTAAGCCAGCCACGCGGCTTCAGAACCTACGACAGGTAATTGAAACCGAGAATATTCCAGAAGTAATAGAACCAGCACATAAACAGGGCGCAGACAGTCACGATACTGAATCGAATGCGCGCCCCGAGGGTGCCACAAAGCCCGTCTTTCCAGACCTTCACGGTCCAGTACAGCAGGTAAACACCGGTAATGGTGGACAGGATGGGCAGCAACAGCCAGAGTTTCAAGCTCAACGGAATTTTCGCGAGAATAGAGTCTCCGGCAACCACAAGCACAACCGCACACAGAACGACGGTCAGCAGATTTGCCGCGGAGGCAAAAACGGCGGCCCTCAAGGCTTTCTTTTCACCAGGCTCCATCAATTTGATGGACTTCCGCTGGTAGAACCGACGCAGCACTACGCCAAGGAAGACAATACCGGACAAGGCGAGGAAGCCATAATTGAATGCTGTTGAATAAACAAAAGATGCTTTGAAAAATTCCAGCAAATGATTTCCGAGAAGAAGACCCGTGATCTCCCCGTCCTTTTCTATAAACAAAACCTTCGCCTCCCCGGGGGACATCTTGTTCATGCCGGGCAGCTCCTGGAATGTATTTTTACCTGTTTCAACAAACTGGGCTGACTTTCCCCCTGCAGTGATCAACAATTTATTGTCCGAGGTCGGAGTCACACTGACTCCCCCGAGCAGAGCCATGATTTTCTCGATGCCGGAAAAATTCATACGCCAGCCGAGATATGTTCCGGCATATTTGCCGGCACGTTCGGCGAAATCTGTCGGGGTATGAGGCATGTCAGGTTGCTCCGGATAGAATGCATCGTAAAAGCCGCTAACCACTTCATTGCTCACTTGCCCGCCCTGCTTGGAGCCGAAGGAAGCAAAGATGACGATCCTATTCTCAGTATCAATGGCCAGTTGGGACATAAAGGAGAAGGTTGCGCCATGATGTCCGATAATGGGGATACCGTTTTCCGTCAGTTCATAAAACCCCAGAGCAACACCATCCATTTTATCAGGATAGGCCGGGTTACGCGCCAACATTTGCCGGACGGTTTCCTCTTTCAGGATCCTCCGTCCCTGATATTCGCCTCCGTTTAAGATGGTCTGGCCGAAAATCATCATATCCGCAGCTGACACCGACGAGGCCCCGGCCGGGGAAAAGTTCGAGACAATTTCAAACGGCTTTTCCACGAACGTTCCACCTTCGAACGCATAGGTGCCCGCCATGTTGTCTTTCAGGTTTTCCGGCAGTGGCTCCACAAATGTGGCATGCTTCATGCCCAGAACATCGAAGATATTTTTCTGTACATAGTCGGAGAATTTCATCCCGGACACATTTTCAACAATAAGACCGGCCAGCGCTGTCGCATAATTTGAATAGGCCGTGTGAACACCCGGCGGATTAACACGGGCCGGCTGATATTTCTTCAGGGACTCCGCCAGCGGCACAACCCGGGAGGGGTCGCGAATAATGAGATGACCGAGAAAGCTGTCCTCAAAACCAGCGGAATGGGTCATCATATGGCGCATGGTCACCGGCTGCCCGGGATAACTATCCTCTATCTGAAAGGTTCTCAAATAGGCATTTACATCGGCGTCCAGGTCGATCCTGCCCTGTTCGACAAGCTGCATGACCGATGTCCATGTAAAAAGTTTGGAGATAGAACCGGGGCGGAACATAGTTGTTTCAGGATCGACCGGAATAGCCTTGTCATAATCCTGAAAGCCATACCCCTTGGAAAAGACAAGTTTGTCGCCCTGGGCAATTGCAACGACACCTGACGGCACATTGAATTTGCTCATCAAAGGATAAACCAGACCGTCCGAGAAGGCTTCGACGGCACCGACCTCAGTCGGGAAACTATTATTCTGTGCCCAGGCATTTCCGGATGAAAACACCAGAGTTATCAATATGAAAAGTATGGAAATAATCTTTGACTGCTTCATCAGGAAACTCCCTTTAAAAGGCCCCAGCATTTTCTGTTGATCGGAACCTGCAACTTGTACCATCCAGCAATAGATGCTTATTTTGCCACCTAGTTTCAGGAGATAAGATGAAAAAGACTCTATACATCAACTTCCATCTTATCTCGCTGATTGGGGTCAACCATTTTGTTAATAACTGTACCCGACAGATATGCCAATTGTACGAGGTTGAAGTATGGTAGCCTGCCCGTTTACCGGCACACCAAAGAAATTTACCAACAGGCTTTCGTCGGTATGGGCATGCCTGTTGGTCAGATTGTTGGCAAACAACTTGACTTCCCATGGGCCATTTTCAAAGCCCGCGCGCAAATCCACGGTTGTGTAGCTGTCCATGGTGCGGGAGGCGCCGATATCAGGTATGAAATAGGTCTGATCATCCACATAGCGCACCGAACCACTGACCCAACCTGTCCAGCCGCCTGAAACCTGGAAACCGTAGTCAGCCGTTGCGCCGATCAGCCAGTCAGGCACAAACGGAATGCGGTCACCGGCCACAGCCCCGAGGCTAGGCGCATCATCCAGAAATTCGGTATGCGTATAGGACGCATTAAACGACAGTTTGAATTCAGGCGTCACATTGACGCTAGAAGACAATTCCAGGCCTTTTACACGCGCGTCGCCGCCGTTTTCAAGCCACCCAAAACCACCTCCAGACGCCGTAACCTGAAGGCCCTGCCAATCATTCTGGAACAAAGCACCCTCTAAGGTCAGTTTACCATCCAGCAGCCTGCCCTTCAGGCCAATTTCATAACTGTCCAGCGTATCGGAATCCACCTGCGGAGGAATGCCGAAAATGGCCACGTTGGGGCCACCGGGACGGTAACCCGTCGCGTATCTTGCATAAACCATAAGATCCTCGGACAAGGTATATTTCGGTGACACCATATATGTCACGATCTCTTCAGAAGATGCCCCCCCCATGGCCGAACCCATAAAACCATAGAAAAGCCCGTCATCATACTCCGTATACACTTGGTCGTTCTTTGACCACCTCAGGCCTGCCGTTAGTTCAAACCTATCCGTGAAATCCACGGTCACATCACCATAAACGGCATATTCCTTATAGGAGGAGTCCAGCAAAATATCGGCCATGGGATTCAGGAAATCCACCAAGTTTCCGGCAGGGTCCTCAGCTGTAAAATATTGAGCGTTGGTCGCCGTTTCATCCGTGAAGAATCCGCCAAGAATCCACTGAAAAGCGGCCTCTTCATCCGATGATACCAGACGCAGTTCCTGTGTATATTTTTTAACCTTCACAGTGTTATCGTAGTAGATATTTCCTTCCGGCACCGCGCCCCCCGAAAAGATCGGCACTAGCCCCCCGTAAACACTGGTCCCGTCAATGCCGTCTCGTGTTTTCGTATAACTGTAACTGGATGACGATACCAAGTCCGCGACACCAATATTCCAGGAGATATTCAGCGCAGTAAAATACATGGTTTTCTTGAACGGTTCCCGCAAATAGGCACCGGTACTCAATTCATCCACTACCGGCTCAGAACTGGTCGGATCGAGGAAAATGGTTGCCTGGTCATCGGCATCCACATCCTGCACAATACCTGACAAATTGATATCTATTTTCTCACTGGGATTCCACTGCAGGGCCACCCGGGCACCGCTTTGCCGAACCTCATTTATATCATCCTCACCCCGGCGATAGTTATCGATGTAGCCCGGTGTATTGGAGTGATATCCGCTCACTGACATGCCGAGACTGTCTTTTACGAGCGGCACACTCACAGAGCCCTGCACATTGTATCCGAGGTCACCGCCGCCTTCCACAGAGCGCAATCCGGCGCCACCCCGCATTCTCACTTCCTGCAGGTTTGGTTTTTTGGTTACATATTTTATCAGCCCCCCCATAGCGCTGGCACCATAGAGTGTTCCCTGCGGACCACGCACGATCTCCAGACGCTCGATATCATAGGGGAAAAAATCCAGTTGCAGGATGCTTGCCCTGGAATAAATAGAGCTGGATCCCACAGGCGTTTCGTCGATATACGTTGCCACATTGGCGCCACCGCCGACACTTGACGAAACGCCGCGCAGTGTCAGAGTCACCTGCCCCGGCGTACCACCGCCCACAAGATTGAGACCTGGAATCTTTGCCGCATAGTCCATGATACTGGTTGCTGACGTATTCTCGAGCTCGGTTCCACCAATAGCAGTCACCGATACCGGCACTTCCAGGATCGTGGTGTCGCGCCGCTGCGCGGAAACCACCACCTCTTCCATCACCATAATCTCACCGTCACTGTCCACATCCTCGGCCATAGCCTGGGACGCCATAAGCGCAACAGATGATGTCGTGGCTGTCAAAGCAAAAATAAATGCGTCTACCCTACTCAGAACCATTTCCTTCTTCCTTCTCCTAAAATATATTATCTATTTTATAAAACTTGAGGTCATATTCATATTATAGTTCAAAAAATTAGTCAAATCCTATGTGCCCCTACAACTAGGCTTTAACTTTCAACTAATCTAAGTCTTTTTTTATATTATATTCTTATAGGCGAGACTTGGAAAATCACACTCCCAGAACTCGCTACGTCCCCGCAGTATTTTCTGTTTACAAGTTAGGTATATTTATTGAGCCTATCTTCATTAATTGGCAAGCCGCCTCTCTAGCACGCCCCGCGCATTCAATGACAGTTCTTGACTCTCTTTCATCTGGGTCCGTCATTTCCTCCGGCATCACTATTTCTCCTTTTACGGAACATCCCCGAACATCAGACGACTACTCCCTGACCGGCAATTCCAGCCTGGAGGAATCGTCGCCTCCATGTTTCACCGTCCACTGCAGTACAGTTCCGTCTTCAGGCCAACGCTTGAACATGTCGGCATCCGCACCTGACAGAGACAGTCGCACACGCCAGCCCTCGGGAATCATGGCCGCCACTGAAGCAAGGCGGATTTTCAATTCAATGACTTCATCAACCGGCACCGGTTGAGAGTCCGATCTTTTGTAACTATGTCGGGGGCCGTCCTGTACATAGGAAGCTCCCTCACCGCTGATTTTACGGTGAATTGCCCTCAACTCCCCCTCCGTGATGTAAAGCACGGCCCCTTCCGGAGAGACGGCCTCCAGGTAAGCAAAAATGACTGGATCCGGATGGGAATTTTTTAGCGAGAGGCTCAGAACAGGTGCCCCGACGATATGCAGGCCTTCCTGCAGCGGAGCACCTTGATAGACAAGCAGCTTCTTATCCTGTCCTGCCCTGTTCGGATAAAAGACATCTCCACCACCAAAGTTAGTATGCCAGCGCGTGGAAGTTCCCATCGTTGCCGAATAATCCACTGTATAATGATCTTCGCCACCGGCTTCCCCGGCTTCCCCCAAGAGCTGATTATCCTGTGCCAGATAATAGGTGCGTGCCCTTACCCCGGCAGGAGGCCAGACTTCACTCTCGTACCATTTTCCCGAACCAAGCTCATAATAGCGGATGGAATGTTCTGGCTGCCCAGCCCCCCCGTCTCGCAGAAATTTGTCAAAATACGCCGCGATCATGTCCAGTTGTTCTTCAGGAGAGATATCGGGTGCACTATTGGCGTCACGGAAGGGGTCAGTGTCATGAGCACCACCATGAGAAAAGGCTCCTATGATGACTCTTTGCGGGTTAGAGAACGTCTGAAACCTGGACAATGCTCCATCCGCGGTAGCGGCATCATACCACCCCGCCCAGACAAACATGGGAATGTCTGAAGCTTCTATTTCCCGGCCCCTGCCCGCCGGCATGAATGACCAGGCGTCGCTTCCCGCAATCCCCATGGGGTCATCGGAAAAATTGATACCCTCAAAAAGCCGGCCCACATTCACATTGTCAGCATGGCCGTTAACGGCCTCCCGCAGTAATGCCCCATGACGATCTGCGTCTACCGGTTTGACCCCGCCGACCCAAAGCCCACTGAGGGTACACAACACCCCTTTGATTTCGAGAAGAGCGCAAGTTTCATTTCGGTCCATATGACCAACCGCCTCGCCCCAGTTGTCCATATATTTATTTTTTGCGCCGCCGGGCTGGATCAACTGGTAAACAGGATCAAAATCACTGTACATCGGCGCCACCACGCGAACGGCGCCGCGCTGCGTCGTCGTCAGGAGTTCCGCCGTATTCCCCAGATAAGAGACACCAAGTGCGCCGATACGGCCGTTCGACCAGGTCTGGCGTACGATCCAGTCAGCAATCTCCCCATAGTCGGCAACCTCATCTGGACTTAACTCTGTTTGCCGGCCACCAAAGGAAGCCCCACTGCCACGGGCGTCGACTTTCACAAATGCATATCCCTTTTCGTTAAACAGCCTGACAAGCAAAGTCAAATTTGGATCTTCCGCCAACCCAAGGCCTACAGCAACATGCCGCAGAATACCAAGTTCGGATGCCCGCCAATACCTGGTCATATACATGATTGAAGGGAGCTTTTGACCCGGCTCGTATTCTCGCGGCAACCAAACATCCACCGCAATCTTCACGCCATCGCGCATGACAATATATTGTGCTGAGTTCCGTGTCACACCTGGCGATAATATTTTTTCGCCCGGCGTTTTTACCAACTGGTCGACAATTACGATAAGCGCCACTATAACAAGCACAGTAGCGGTAAACGCTTTTAAAAGACGGAACATCCATTTCTTTAACTGAGACACAGCATTACACCTTTTCTGCAGATATCTTCGGTTCGCAACTCTATTTTCAAAAACAATAAACCGCCACAGCCCTACTTCTCTGCCCCCCCTTTTGTGGCTCCATACTCCAACACTGCCATTTTTTTCAGGGCAACCTTGTCCACCTTGCCGATTGGCAACAACGGCATTTCGGGGAGACACAAGAATTTTTTGGGCATCTTGTAGTTGGCCAGCCGTTCACTGCAAAAAGAACGCAGACCCTCTTCATTCCAGTCACAACTTTGCCGCAAGGTCACATAGGCAATACCGACTTCCTGCCATTTTGGATCCGGCACCGATACAACAGCAGCCTCGACAATCCCCGGGCAGGTTTCGATCGCTGCCTCGACTTCCTTGGGATAGACATTATACCCGCCGGATTTGTACATTTCCTTCAGACGACCAACCACAGAAAAACTTCCATCCCGGTTCTCGGCCAGAACATCCCCTGTACGAAACCATCCATCGCCAAGAAATGCTTCTTTTGAAGCCTCGGGCCTGTTCCAGTATCCAAGCATGTTGTAAACCGAACGGACCAGCAACTCTCCCGGCTCCCCCTTGTCGACGTCATTGCCCCTGTCATCAACAAGACGAAGTTCGACACCGGGGAAAGGATGGCCCACAGTTCTTGTCAGGGCCTCAACATTGTCAGTAGGCTCCACAACGGTAGTGACAAGAGTCTCCGTCATTGCATAGTTGGTGCTCATCCGCGGACAAACTTCAACAAGGCGACGAACCGTCTCTTCCGGCATGGCTGCCCCACCCCAGGCGATCAACTGCACAGAGGCGAGGTCATATTTATCAAAATCAGGTAACCCCAGCTGCATGATGAAGGTGCTGGGAACCGAAGCCCACAATGTGACCTTCTCCCGCTCAACCAGCTCCAGCATTTTTACCGGATCAAATTTCTCACACAGGATCTGGGTTCCCCCAGCAAGTACAGCAGGCAGAGACAAATCAACGACACAGCCCACATGGTTGATGGGCAAAAAATTGATAACGCGATGCGGATTTACATACCAGATTCGGTTTTGTTCCAGGCAGAAACGAATAATACCCTGCTGATGAAGCAGCGCCCCCTTTGGCTTTCCGGTAGACCCCGACGTATAGACTATAAGACAGGGCTTCTTGTCGCCGCCCCCGGAAGACGGCGCCTTTACATGCGTGTGGAGAATATTCTCACCTGAATGCAAAAAATCACGATAGCTTACGGCCCCGGATAAAGCATTGGCATCATCCAGCAAAACGACCTTCTCAATACCTGAAACCTCTGACAGAATATGCTTTATATCCTCGTCATACTGCCGCTCCCCGATCCTTGTACGGGCCAGCAATATTTTCGGCTTGCAGTCGCTCACCACATACAGGAGTTCGTCACGCTTGTATTTGGCATTCAGCCCCACCCAGATTGCGCCGATACGGGCGACAGCGAGGAAACTTACGAGAAAATCGGGAGATGTTGTGGCCAGAACCGCTACGCGGTCCCCCTTTGAGACACCGGCCGCAATATAAGCGCAAGCCAGTCTTTCAACCTGTAGTTCGAGCTGCGCATAAGTCACCCGGCTACCGTTAAAAACACAAGCCTCCGCGGACGGCGTTTTTTCGGCATACCAGGTTACATAGTCGCTTATACACGCGAACTCAGGCATTACCATCCTCGCTTATCTCCCCGTATTCACCCCGAGCGCCGTCATTGACTTTACCAGTTCAACCGAGATCATTGACCCAAGCCCCGATCCACTCTGCCACAACTGCCGGCCGCCCCCCTCCCTCGATCTCGATTTCAACATCCATATGCACCAACCTGAACCCCGAACGCTCCTCTGCTTCCTTTTTAGCAACTTTGAAATGCCCGCGAACCCTGGAATTGACTGGCACCGGATCAACAAACCTCAGACGATTAAAGCCATAGTTCAGGAAATATCCCTCTCCCGCCCCTTCACTTGCTGACGGTACCTTCATCGCAGAGGCAAACATGTGTGTCAGAAATGACAGCGTAAGGAAACCATAGCTGATAGTATCGCCGTATGGAGTATTTTCTTTCGCCCACTCGGCATCCATATGCATCGGATCAGGATCAAGAGTGACGTCTCCGAAACGAGTGATCATATCCTGATTTACCGTGATCCACTCAGAAGTACCAAGATCCTTACCGGCCGGACCGAGGATTGATTTTTCTACAGCGACCTGGTCGCCGGCGGATTTGTCACTCTTGGTCATTTTTTACTCCGATAATAGGACGATCGTATGTTCTTAATCGGAACTTTTGTAATCGGCTCACTGAGCAATGTCAATAAAATATGATGTCATATTCATTTTTTAAAAATGAATGAAGGCAACACGCCCCTGTTTCCTTCAGGCTGCGTTGTCCGATGATCTGATCGCGGACATAAGCTCTTTTGCGGAACGCGACAGCCCTTCCGGGACGACAGCGGAAGGATAGAGAACCCTGATCCAGATTATACTAAGCAAATCAGCCAACGCGGCATCGGACGGGGCAATCTCCGCGACGATTGCACAAAGATATTTGTCAGGCTGGATAACCAACCGCCGGAACAGTTCATCCATCATAGCGCCCAGTGAATAGGCCAGGAACAATACCGTATCTTCGGTCCAGCCCTTCCCTTCATTTTTTTTAAGGGCACTTTTAGTGATCCGGAGATAATAATCATGGTTCATCTTCTGCACCAGTCGATCAAACTCTGCCTCCTGGTCAGTGATCTGCAGGATACAACGCATGAGGCCGGCGTTTGCCCGCCCCACCGAGATATATCTGAGATTCTGCCGCCGCACCATTTCGAACGGCGCAGCAGAAGTGGCCTGGGAAGCTTTCTCTGTCGAATTTTCAGAAGACTTTTCAAGGAGTTCGACAAACTCCTTCATAACCGCAAGAGTAACATCCCGCTTATCCTGGAAATACACGTAAAACGCCCCGTCCGACACACCGGCGTCATGCGTGATGTCGGCAACGCGCATTTCATGGTACCCTTTGGTCTCGAGATTCCGCGCGGCGGCAAGCTTAAGGCGCTCCCTCGACCTTTCCCCTTTTTTCTTGAAGAAGCCGCTGTCGATACGACTTGTGAGCCATTCAATGTAACTATGTTCCAGGAAACTATAACCTTCCATATTCCACCCTCAACGAAGCAAGACAACCACCGTCAATATGGCCTTCTCCACTTATAATTTGTCGTCACCGCGACCCAAAGTTCAGTGTCAATATAACTGGAGCCTACCCGGCCGTATCATTCTGCAAAATTTATTATTAAATCTGATATCATTTTTCATACTGGGTGATCAACACTCATCTATTCTAATTGAATGCCCCCGGATTTCCAGGCACCTTACCGGGCAAAATGAAAGGCGCTTTTTGTTGGTTGCAGAGCAGGATCCAGCTTCAACATATATGCGGACTTTTTACACCTGGCAGCATGATAAACTCTGCCCCCACAGTGTCGGCAGCCAGTGGACGGCCGCTATGGCCGAGAATGGCACCCGCCCGCTAGTGAATGAAATTCATATGATTCAGAAAGACTATCTCCGTGGAAGCCCCTTGTTGAACTAAGTCCAATCTCTGTCCTCCGGTCCATGACAGTGATTTCTGCTCAGGTTTAATCTTTGGGCCGGAGCTCCTCAATAATCTGGGCATCGACCCAGAAGATATCGACATTTTCATACTTGTCCGAACCCATATTCCTGCTGAAGAAAAGATATTTTCCATCCGGCGTCACGCTCGCAGACGCTTCCCAGGCACCGGTGTTGATCTTGTCGCCCAGGTTAACGGCCTCTCCCCAGGAGCCATCCGGCTGGCGGAAACTGATATAAAGGTCTGAAGAACCCTGCCCGCCTTCCCGGACCGCATCCCATATCAGATAGGATTCATCAGGCGCAATAAAGGGATGGTTGAGGTTTGTTCCGGTATTGATTTCCTTGCCCAATACTTTTGGCTCTTCATATTTCCCATCGATCAGGCGTGAATAGCGAATGGGGAAGTCCGGTTTCTCTTTATCATAGGTATCAAAATAATAGGTGCCGTTGGCAGACGCCGAAAGGCGCATGATCAGCAGGTCTTTAAAGGGGGCTTTCAGATTTTTCACCTCCGACCAGCCGCTTTCGGTGCGCTCCTTATAGCGCCGCCCCAGATGCATGGTCCTGCCGTCGGGAGAGATGACTGGCTGACCGGCCCAGGGCGAGACAACGGTCTCGCGCCAGCGGTTATTTTCATTGCGATAAACAACAAACGTTGCGGCTTCGTATTTGCCGCCGCTCCTGAGAAGGTAGAATTCCTTCAGATCGGGCGTGAAGGCCCCGCCATATTCCCAATGCTCTGTCGACACAATGCCGGGCGCAAAGGCCTCAGGCGTCAGGCCGGGCGGCTCCTGCCCGAGATACGGGCCTTCAGTCACTGGCGCTTTATCCCCTGCATAACTGGTACCGCCCATTAGCATCGCGTAAAACAGCAGAGCTGTTGAAATAGAAGTAGGAATCATAAATGTCCCCCTCTCTGAGACTAAATTAGTGTTTATTGTGTGGGCCTGAGGTCCTCGATGATTTGAGCATCAATCCAGAACAAGTCGGACTGACGTTCCCCGTCGCCGCCTGCTTTCGGCACCATTCTGTTGAAGAACAGATGTTTCCCGTCAGGTGTCACCCTTGGGCCACCTTCTTCGGCTTCGGTGTTTACTTTATCGCCGAGGTTAATCGCGTCCCCCCAGGAGCCATCTTTCTGGCGGAAACTGATATAGATGTCATTTTTTCCAAATCCGCTCTCTCTTTCGCCGTCCCACATAATGTAGCTCTCGTCTGGAGCGATGAACGGATGGGCGTTCCACTTACCGGTATTAATCTCCTTGGGAAATGGTTTCGGGTCTTCGCGCTTGCCGTCAATGAGCCGTGAATAGCGAAGTATGCTGTCGCCTTCCCTGGTGCCCCTCTCGTCCAGAACCAGCGTACCTTTGGCCGACGCCTTCAAGGTCATAATTTGAATTTCTTCAAAAGCAGGGCCAAGGCTTTTCATTTCTGACCAGCCGTCTGCCGAGCGCTCCCTATATTTAGCGCCATAATGCAAGGTATTACCGTCTGGCGACTGGAAAAGTTTACGCTCTTCAGCCGGCATCGCTACCTTGTGCCATTCATTCCCCACTTTTTTGAAAATGACAGACTCTGGCTCTTTTACGTCACGAGAATGCCGCCACCGGCTAACATAAAATTCCCTCATATCCTGAGAGAAACCACCGGCGTCTCCCCATTCTTTTGTATTCACAATGCCGGGGGCAAAGGATTTTGCGGTCAGGCCCGGCGGCTCCTGCCCGAGATAGGGCCCTTCGAGCACCGGAGATTCATCCTGGGCGTGACTATTGCCACTCACGATGAAAGATGTGAAAAACAGGGCAACAGTCGCGGAAAAACGCTTCATTAAACTACCTTTCTTCATGCGCAGGAAATTACTCACTGCTCTGCTGTGACAACCATTTTATGCTGCGTATTACAGTCACAGGAAATGCAGTGCCGTGGTCAGAATCTTCCATGACCTCCAGCCCGGTTAGCGTGAGACCGGCCTGGCTTCTGCGCTGGAGCACCGACACAAGGTCTTTCGTCACCTCCATCTGGGATTTTTCCAGTTCGCCGATGGACAGAAAAACATTTGCGTTAAATTCCTTTTGCCGGGGCGCCATTTTACCTTCAAGCGCATCAAGATATTTGGCACTGCGCGGGCCAAGGGCAGGGCTGCCGAGAATATAATGCTTGAAGGTCTCCGGCTCTGCCAACAAAACGTAGGCGCCAAATACGCCGCCCAGAGAATAGCCGAAATAGGTCCGTTCCCCGGGGTCCGCGCGATAATTGTCTTCCACATATTTGATAACATCGTCACGAATGAACGACAGGTGATTTGCGGCTTCGCCTCTCGGGGTCTTTGATCCTGCGACTTTCTCTAGCGAATAGTCCCGGAATCTGCTGGCATACGCCACTTCACCGTCCAGGTCCTTTTGCCAGGATATGCCAACCAAAATAACATCTGGCATCAGATAGTCCGTGGCGCCGGACAACATATCCATGTGCCAGATGGCGTCTGTGGTATAAATCACCGGATATTTCAGGTCGGTATTTTTCTGGTAGTCCTCTGGCAACTTTACGTACAACTCATACTGTCTGTCCGCCTTTGTATCCGGGACAGGCACTACCTGTGTTCTGGGCATTGCGTATGATTTTTGCGCGCCGGCCTCTTGGACGACCTGTTGCCCGACAGTCCCGGCGACAGACTGTAC
This sequence comes from Emcibacter nanhaiensis, assembly GCF_006385175.1. Taxonomy (NCBI): domain Bacteria; kingdom Pseudomonadati; phylum Pseudomonadota; class Alphaproteobacteria; order Emcibacterales; family Emcibacteraceae; genus Emcibacter; species Emcibacter nanhaiensis. The sequence continues at coordinate 746,176 of NZ_VFIY01000005.1, read as the reverse complement.
ATTCCCCACAAGCAAAACCAAAGCTGTGGAAACAAACTTAATCAAGACCTTCATATTATATCCCCGCATTTTTAGCATGCTTGTCTGCTCACAGTGCCCAATCTCACCCCATATTACAAAGGAATTACGATGAACTGTTCTGTTTGAAAGACAAAGCTCGCCTGCCCCCGGCTTGATGTGAGTCATTGTCATGACAGCCGCAATTGATATAGTTATGCCATGGCTACCGTATCCCCAGCAGGCGAATTCGACGCCATTGTAATCGGGTCGGGCATGGGCGGCATGACAACTGCCGCCGCGCTGTCCCGCTTCAAACACAAAGTTCTGCTTCTTGAGCAGGCACCGATGATTGGCGGCCTGACCCATTCCTTTTCCCGCGACGGCTTTTCCTGGGATGTCGGGCTGCATTATTGCGGCATGTTCAGACATGATCAGTTTGGCGGTAGAATCCTGGACTGGCTGAGCGGCGGCGCAATCGAGTTTCACTCTGTCGGCACCGTCTATGACACACTGCATTTCCCTGAGGGATTTGAAATTTCGGTAGCGCGCCCGACCGAAGCCTACAAGATGGAACTCAAGGACTGGTTTCCGGACAGTTCCGCCGAAATCGACGCCTATTTCGAAGCCTTGCTGTCGGCGGAAGAAGCGGCCCATATGGTCGGCGGCGAGCGGTCAATGCCCGAGCCGCTCCGCACCATGCATCTCTGGTGGAACAAGCGCAGAATCGAGCGCTGGTGCAGCCGGACGACCGCCGAGGTCATCGGCGAGATCGTCACCGACCCGAAACTCGCTGCGGTGCTCACGGCCCAGTGGGGCACCTTCGGGGGAAGACCGAAAGAGGCCAGTTTCGCCGTTCACGCCACCGTCATCGGCCATTATCTCGACGGCGCAGGCTATCCGGTCGGCGGCGCCAGCTCCATCGCCAGGGCACTGGTTCCGGTCATCGAAGACGCCGGCGGCAGCGCCCGGGCGGCAACCCCGGTCAACGAAATCCTGATCGAAGACGGCAAGGCGGTTGGCGTACGAACAAGTGCGGGGGAGGAATTCAGGGCCCCCGCAATCGTCTCGGCTATCGGCGTCGGCGAGACGATAAACCGGCTTCTGCCCGAAGACCTCCGTCCCCTGGACTGGACCCACGAGATCGAAAGTTTCAAGCCGTCGGTCTGCCATTTCGAGGTTTATCTGGGCTTCGAGGGAGATATCGCCAAACATGGCGCCACGCGCGCCAATCACTGGTTCCACGAATCCTGGGACCCCAATGACGGCGTCTGGTCCACTGCCGATGATGACCCGATCAAGATGATGTTCACCTCCTTCCAATCCCTGAAGGATCCGGCGCATGACCCGGGCCCCGAAAACCGGTACTGCGGTGAAATGATGGTCTTTACCGACTGGTCGGTGGTCGCCGAATTTGCCGACGGCGGAGCAGCGGCGCGCCCGGCGGACTGGAAGGCGTTCAAAGAGAAGATCGAGGCCAGGATGCTGGCCTTCTATACTGAGAAATTCCCGGACCTGGCCCCGCTGATTACCTATCACGAACTCGGCACGCCACTCGCGACCGCCGCGTTTACCGGCCACGAGAAGGGCGGCTTTTACGGCATCGAGACAAGCCCGCGCCGCATGTTGTCAAACGCCTTCGATGCCCACACGCCCGTGCCCGGCCTCTATCTCGCCGGTCAGGACGTATTTACTCCCGGAATCGCCGGCGCCCTCGCCGGCGGCCTGTTCGGTGCCGCCGCTGTCGATCCGCGTGTTTTCCAGAAACTTCGATAAAATTCGGGAAGGTCCTGCCCCAAAGACGCAAGCGATCGCCCTGGCACTCTGAAACATCAGGCCAGCCTGGCAAGGAATAAAATAAACTTTTCAGGAATTTGGTAGCGGAGGAGGGACTTGAACCCCCGACACGCGGATTATGATTCCGCTGCTCTAACCAGCTGAGCTACTCCGCCCCGGTCGAATGGACTTGCAGGGGTATATAACCTGCCCGCCCTATAGTCAATTATCTTTTTACCCGAAATCGGCATTTTTTGGCCCCGACAGGAGCCTCAGGCCGCATCCTGTTCCCAGTCGGCGAGCGCGCGCCTGATCCAGCCGCCGCCGAGCACCCGCTCCCCGTCATAAAAGACGCAGGCCTGGCCGGCGGACACGCCCTTTTCCGGCACCAGCAGGTCGATGCGGGCGACGCCGTCCCGGACCGGGTACAACCGGGCTTTGACCGGCGGGCGGGTCGAGCGCACCTTGGCCATGACCTCGATGCCTTCTTCCGGGATCTCGCGGCCGCCGATCCAGTTCACTTCCCGGAGCTCGAGCCGGGTGATTTCCAGCGCCTCCTTCGGCCCGACAATGACCCGGGCGTTGTCCGGATCGAGCTTGATCACATAGAGCGGGTCGCCGCCGCCGATGCCGATGCCGCGGCGCTGGCCGATGGTATAATGAATGATGCCCTTGTGTTCACCCAGCACCCGGCCGTCGAGATCGACAATCTCGCCCGGCTCACTGGCCCCGGGACGCAGCCGTTCAATGACGCTGACGTAACTGCCGTCGGGCACGAAACAGATATCCTGGCTGTCCGGCTTGGCCGCGACTTCGAGGCCGTATTTCGCCGCCAGTTTCCTGACCTCGTCCTTTTCCATACCGCCCAGGGGAAAGCGGATGAAATCCAGCTGCTCCTGGGTGGTGGCGAACAGGAAATAGCTCTGGTCGCGGTTCCGGTCCACCGCCCGTTCCAGCGTTACCCGGCCGTCCTCGACTCTTTGTCGCACATAATGGCCGGTGGCCATCACGTCGGCGCCCAGGTCCCGGGCCGTATCCAGCAAATCCTTGAATTTCACTTCCTGGTTACAGCGCACGCAGGGGATCGGGGTTTCGCCGCGGATATAGCTGTCGGCAAACTCCTCCATCACGCTGTCCTTGAAGCGGCTCTCGTAATCCAGCACATAATGGGGAATGTCGATCGCTTCGGCGACCCGGCGCGCATCATGGATGTCCTGGCCGGCGCAGCAGGCGCCTTTTTTCTGCACCGCCACCCCGTGATCATAAAGCTGCAGGGTAATGCCGATCACATCATAGCCCTCCTCTTTGAGGAGCGCGGCAACCACGGAGCTGTCGACGCCGCCGGACATGGCCACCACCACCCGGGTCTCGGACACGGGTTTGGCCACGCCCAAAGAATTCACGGGGGAATTCACTTGGGAATTGACGGGCGCGTCGGCGAGGCTTGCCGCCCCGGGCAGATATGTGTCTGACACAGTGTTCATAAGGGGCAGATATAGCATCCCCTGCCCGACTTCAAGGGGAAAGCGCGTAAAAGAGCCGGTTTTGGCCCTTCACCGCCCCAATCAGATGAAGTTCAGCAGGCTGAGCTGGGACAGCTGCGAGGTAATCTCATAGGAGGCCTGCAACGCCACCTGGTCATTTTCCAGGTTGGTAATGGCCTCGGCCAGGTCCGCATCCTCGATATCGGAGATAAAGGTCTCCAGGAAAGCTTCTTCATCCGCATGCTGGCTAATCATTTCCTCGACTGAGGCCTGACGGTTGCCGTTGCGGGCCACAAACAGCTGCAGCGTATCGATGGCGTTATCCAACGTGGAAAGTTCACCTTCCAGGAATGTCCTTTGTACCGTCGTCAGCGGCCCGTCGATCGGGCCGAAGCCGCCGGCATCAAAATCGGCAAGATTCTTGAGCGCGGCGAAAATATCGCCGGCCACATCCTCCGCCAGAATGCCATACTGGACGTCGGTATTCTGGCCGATCTTGGCGGTAGGAATGCGGCTGTCATTTTCAAACATGTCAGCGGCGGAGGCCGCCGCCACCAGGTCCGCCAGATCAGAGCTGTTCACCGGCGGCACATCGGTACGGGCGCCGCTGAAAATATGCACCCCGCCGATATTGGTATTGAGCGCGCTGACCATGGAGGAGAAAGCTTCGCGCAAGGTTTCCCCAAGGGCGAAAGTCTCGTCCATGGCGATGGCGTTCAACACCGCCTCGCGGACATTGTTGGCATTATCTACCAGGGCGTTCAACTGGACATCGTTGGTATCGAGCTGGCGCTGCACATATTCCGCCGAGCCGATGAAGCTCTGGGTCCGGGTCAAGGCATTTTTCGCCCCGAGCAGGGTGTTCAGCTCGGTGGCGAATCCTTTGTATTCGAGCTCTTTCTTGCCGGTGTTGATGGTCAGCTGGCCGGTGAAGACTTTTTCCTGGTTGTTCAACAACCCGGAAAGCATCACTTGCTGATGACCAAAACTGGATACACGTGTCATTGTCTTTTCCTGCTCTCAATCATCCGGAAACCTACAGGAACGCGGCCAGCAGAGAGTCATAGACCTCCTGCGCGGACTGCAGTACCCGCGCCGCAGCGCTGTAGGCATTCTGGTAAATAATCATGTTGGCCAATTCCTCATCCAGGTTTACCCCGGAAATATCCATGGATTTCTGCTTCAACTGGGTGGTCAGGGCTTCATTGTCTGTGGCAAACCCTTCCGCCATGTCGGCCCGCAGGCCAAGGTCGGACAGAATGGAGGTGGCATATTGGGACAGGCTGACATCCATGGAACTCAGCCCGCCGGCCTGGCGGAAACTGAAAATTGTATCCTCGAGCGCCAGAAGCGCCTGGACCCCGTCCTGGTCACCGATGCTCAGGGCGTTGTCGCCGACCAGAGCCGTCTGGTCCAGGCGCGCCGTTGAAAAGAGGGACGCATTCTCGGAAATATGGCTTCTGACCTGCAGGCCGAGCGCAGCATCTGCGACAAATTCATCGCCGATGCCGAAGAAAGTTGAGATCGGCACACCGGTGGTACCCCGGGCGGTGCTGTCGCTTTTGACATGCACGGAAAGATCGCGTCCCGCCGCATTTTCAGTCATCTGCAGTTCGCCGTTGGCAGACAGGGAGAAAGTTACATAGGTCGACAGCGGGCTGGCATTCAGGTCGGCCAAAAGATCATTGAATGAGGCGCCGCCAATGGTCAAGGTATATTCCTCGAGCATCAGACCGTCCTCGTCGTTCAACTGCAGATGCACGGTGCCGCCGGCGGCAAATTCATGGTTATCAGCGCCGCTGACCCCGGTCTCGTAATGAGCCGGAACGCTGGTTTCCACCAGATCGTTCAGGCCGAAAAAGTGGGAGAACCCGCGCCCGGCACGATCGCTGGGATTACCGTCAAGCTGGGAGATGGAGACCCCCTGTCCGGCCACGTTGGAAGTGAAGCTCATCACGCCATTGGTCAGGGCCAGGGTCGCATCCCCGCCGAGACCGGCATTTACCGCGGCAATGACATCATTGATGGTGCCGCCGATGGCCCCGAAATCGATAGTGACGCTGTTGACCAGGTCTCCGTTGGCGTCGGTGATGGCGAAAATCGCCTCGCCGGTGAAGCCGTGCGGATCTGTGCCGATCAGGCCGACATTATTACCGGTCAGGACATCCGGCGCCGGGACCGCTGAGCTTTCATTGTGAATGCGGTTAATCTCGTCCACAAACTCCGCCCCGAGATTGCCAAGCTGTTCGGCAATTTCCGGCAGTTCCTTGTCCCGGAGCGTAAGCAATCCCTTGAGCTTGCCTCCATGAACATCACCATCAAGCTCTACTCCGCTTGCAGACAGAGCGCCTGTGGTGCGATCCACCTTGTGCACAGTAATCGCTGAAAAGGGAGTGGAAGAGGTGACCGTCCCCGGCGCCTCATACACAAGCCGGAAGCCGGTCTGGCCCACCAGGCTGACCCCGGTCGAGGTGGTGACCGCGATGCCGCCGTCACCGGTATCGCGAATACTGATGTCAACCAGTTCGGAAAGGTCGGACAGAGCCTGGGCCCGCTGCTCAAGCAGCGAGCCGGCATTTCCGCCGGTCACCGTTTCCCGGATAATCAGGGGATTGAGGCTGTCAATGCGCTCCAGCAGGGAGTTAATCTCGGCAACAGCCTGTGAAATCTGCTCGCTGGCATCCTGCCGCAATTGCTGAACATTGCTGGCCAGTGTGCCGAGGTCGGTCCCCAACTGGTCAATGGCCGTCAGGGTATTTTCCTTGAGCACGGTGGAAAGCGGGTTCAGCGCCAGGTCAGACAGGGAGGCAAAAATCGCATCCAGTTCCCCGGGCAGGGAGGCATTCTCATCGGGACGTCCGAGAAACGCCTGTATCCGGTCATGAAAAGCATTTTCAACCTCATACCGGCCATATTGCGAGGAGGCATCATAGGTCGCCGCCACCAGGAACTGATCAATCACCCTTTCAATGCCGGAAATTTTGACGCCGCCGGACTGCGTCCCGGTAACAAAGGCTTCCTGCTGGACCACCTGGCGCGAATAGCCGGGCGTATTCACGTTCGCCACATTGTTGGATGTCACCGACAGGGCGGACTGGTTTACATACAGTCCCGTCAAGGCTGTACTGATGATATTATTTATCGACATTCAGCACCTCCGGTTCGCCTGGATTGTCACAATCAGTGGGAAAAGCTTTCCCCCGAGAGGAGTTTTTTGCCTCCTGCCCGGCCTGGTCACTTTTCCTGTAACGTCTTTTCATTTCCATGAAAATTCCAACAACCCTTTGAAACTAATACATTTAATATAAAGTCACCGAAAAGAGCATCTGCTCTGTTAGTCCGGATCTTTTTCATCTCACCCTGTCTATATGCAAAGATGGGGCCAGTTTGTGAAACCGCCCCCGGACTGCGATGAATTCCGGGGGAACGGCGGGGCTCCTGCAAGAAAATCCCCCTCAAGAAACATGCAGGAGGAAAAATCTGTCCCCTTGACGGAATCTTTTGCCCCGGCATCACCTGCCCGGAAGAACGGGAAAATATTTAACTCTTATTTTTCAATGGGTTATTTTTTTGAAAAACTTGGCCCGCTTCTTGCTTAGTAACCGGGTGGACAATTTTGACAGGTAAAAAATGACATCTGGTACAGACATATATAATGCCCTGCAGGCCGCCGGCGCCACCACCTCCCGCTCAGGTGGCGGTTCCCATGCCTCTGGCGCTGACCAGGAGACCAAAGGTCTGTTTGGTCAGTATGTGTCTGAAGAAAACGCCAAAGCCGCAGCCCCGTCTAAAAAAGAGACCAAGGCCGCGCCGGAGGCCCGGAACGACGGTGCCTCCGAGACAGCGGAACAAACAACCGCCCCCGCAAAAAAGACGGCTGAAGGCAAAACCGCCCCAACAGAAAACGCATCTGCCGAGGCACCGAAGGAACAGGCTGCTGAAAATCCCGCAGCAAAAGCCGACCAGGCGGAAGAAGTTGCCCTCTTTAATAAAGAAACCGGCAAATCCAAAACATCGCCCGGCATTGCCAGCCCGGACCAGACACCGACCGCCTCACCGGAAGAACTGCCGGACGCTGCGGTTGATGGTGTGGCGGACGACGCGCCGCCGGAAGCGGCCGGGCAGCCCGGCGCTGGGCTAAAGGCTGATGCCGCGCCTGAGGCCCAGACAACTGCAGAGGACGGCAAACAGGTTGCCGTCTCCGACGGTGCCGCATCCGGTCAGGAAAACAGCGCGGAAGGTAAACAGGTACAGGCCGCTGCCGCGTCCGACGAGAAAGCGCCCCAGAAAAATGCCGAAGCTCCCGCGGAACAGGCTGCTCAGGGAACCACTGAGCCCGAAACGGACCCCGCCCCGGCAAAACAACAGGCCGAAGTATCACCTAAAGCGGCTGTTGATGATACCGATACGGTTATTGCCGATAAAGAAGAAAGAGGCACCGGTCGCGCGTCTGAAGAGAAATCTGGGCCTGGGAAACAAGTTGCCGACACCAAAGACAGTGACAAGGAAAGCCCTGCCGAACCCCCTGTAGAGGTCGCAGATGCTTCCAACGATGAGCCCGCGGCGCCGCTTACCCCGGCATCCCATGCTGAAGCCAAAAAAGATACTTCTTCGAAACCATCCGAAAGCGATGATAATGAGGAAGACCTTTCCGATGTCGCCGTCGCCGCCACTCAAGCCCCCGCGGAAAAACAAGTGGCAAGTCGTGCCGAGGCGGACAGCAGGACCGGCGCGCCCACCGGTGATGAAACTGTACCGGTCGACAGCAGCCGCAGTGGCAACAGGCAACAGAATAGCAACGGCCAGCCACAGGATAATCGCGAAAACAAAAACCTGGCGGCCGCAGCAGCCGATAACAGGGACGGTGTTGCAAAAGCCGCTTCAGGAGATGCGGCCGGCAGCAGCGGACAAACAGAACCCACGGCCGCCAAACCCGCCGGGGAGCAGTTTGCCCTCCTGCAGAAGACGCCGCTCGACAGCCTTGCCAGCAAGACAGCAGCGGCCACACATAATCTCAACATGGGACAGCAGCTTGTCGTTGGCGCCCATAATCTTGTTGTTCAGGAAGCAGCCTCTACCGGCCTGCAGCACAGCGGCACCATCCTGCAAAACGGTCTCGCCTCTGCTCAGGCGGCAGCCGATCAGATCCTGGCCGCGGTCAGCCGCCATATGGCCAACGGCAAAAGCACCTTCCGGGTACAGCTGCACCCCGCCGAGCTTGGTCAGGTTGATGTCAAAATGGATTTCGCCGCCGACGGCAAGATGATGACGACCCTGACGGTTGACAATGAAAAAACCCTGCATCTGCTGCAACGGGACCAGCATACCCTGAGCAGGATGCTCGGGAATGCAGGATTTAACATGGATCAGGGGAACCTGAACTTCAATCTCCGGCAGCAGGCCGGCAATGGTAACGGCTTTGGCAATCCGGACAGTGGATTTGCCAGCGGTGACGACATACAGGCTGAAGATGACCTGGCACCGGCAGAAATTATTGCCGTCAACGTCAGTAACAGCGGCCTGGATATCAGTGTTTAACAAGGATGAATAAATGTCAGAAGTAACTTCTGCCACATCGGCATCAACAACATCGGCAGCCCAGTCAGCAGACCAGAAACTGGCTTCGGACTTTGATGACTTTCTGGCCCTGCTGACAACCCAGCTGCAGTATCAGGATCCGCTGGACCCGCTGGACTCCAACGAGTTCACCCAGCAACTTGTTTCCTTTACCGGCGTGGAACAACAGATTGCCGCCAACAAAAACCTGGAAACCCTGATCAGCCAGATGAACAGCCAGAGCGCCAGCGACGCGGTCTCCTATCTGGGCAAGGAAATCACCGTCGAGACTCCCAAAGCCGGCGTTTATGACGGCAAGGTGAAATGGGAATATACCGTGGACAGCACGGCAGACACCACCAAGATCACCGTTACCGATGATGAAACCGGCGACGTGGTCTACGAAGGATACGGCGAAACTGACCCCGGCCTTCATGAGTTTTCCTGGGACGTTCCGGAGGGAACAACCGAGGGAATTTACACCCTGACCGTTTCGGCCACCACAGGGGAAACGGGCATTGCGACCAATATCTACTCGGTCGGCAAAGTGACCAGTATTGAGAACATTGGCGGCCTGCCCTACCTCGCCGCCAATGGCATCATCCTGGCACCGGAAAATGTCCTTGCTGTAAAGCAGGTCGAGGTCGCTGACAGCGGCACTAACACTCAGACAACGGAGGATACCTCCTCCTCTGACACAACAACAGAATAACCAAAAACAAACTCTGGTGAAGAAGACATCAGGATGGAACGCGTGAAACGCATCACTCGAAAAGATTAACCCGCTGCCCCCGGCAGCCCATAAACAGGAGTAATGGCATGAGTCTTTACGCTTCACTCTATTCCGGAGTTTCCGGCCTGAGCGCCTATAGCAGCGCGCTGGGCATGATTTCCGACAACATCGTGAATGTGAACACGATCGGATACAAGGAAACCCGGGCCAGTTTCACAACCTTGGTGACGGAATCCCGTTCCACCACATCCTATTCCCCCGGCGGTGTGCAATCCATCCCCCAGAGCCTGATCAGCCGCCAGGGCCTGCTGCAGTCTTCCGCATCCGCCACGGACCTGAGTATCGACGGCGCCGGCTTCTTCGTGGTCGGCGAAACGCCCTCTGCAGTAACGGAAAGCAGCTCCATCAGCTTTACCCGGGCCGGATCATTCACCCCCGATGAGGAAGGCTATCTGAAAAACACCGCCGGCCTTTATCTGATGGGCTTCCCGATCGCCTCTGACGGTACGATTACCCAGAACAGGGAAATCAGCGCCCTGCAACCCATTAACGTGTCCGGGCTGACCGGTACGGCGGAAGCCTCAACTTCCGTTACCCTGAGGGCGAACCTGCAGTCCACCCAGCCGATCAGCGCTCAGGAAGCTACCTATACAGGACTGGCCGGCTTCTCCATGGCCGACGGTTCAGTGACGTCGGACTTCCAGCGCGACGTGACAGTTTATGACTCCCTGGGAACGGCCCACACGGTTACCATCGCAGCGCTGAAGAGCTCTACCGCCAACGAATGGCATGTGGAATTGTTCGTCGACCCGGCGGCTGAAGTCTCCACTGTAGCGCCCCTGCATAACGGCCAGATCGCAACCGGTACCCTGGCTTTCAACAGTGACGGTACCATCGATCTGAGCAATACCAGTGCGGCTCTTCTGAACCCGGTCGGCGTAACCTGGACAACCAGTGGCTCCAACGGCGCCCTGGCGGACCCCAGCACCCTGACATTCGATTTCGGAACCGATGGCACCGGCGACGGCTTCACCCAGTTTGACAGCCTGTCCACCCTGATTTCATCTTCCGTTGACGGCGCCGTGTTCGGCAACGTAACCGGCGTGTCAATCGGTGAAGACGGCGTGGTCACCGCCCTGTTCGACAACGGCCTGACCCGTGAAGTCGCCCAGTTGCCGGTGGCCGTATTCCAGAACCCGGATGGTCTGACCAGACGCCAGGGCAACAGCTACACGGTTTCCGACCAGTCCGGTGAATTTGCCCTGCAGATCGCCGGTACCGGTGGCGCCGGTTTCGTGGCCCCGTCCACTCTGGAAGCCTCTACGGTAGATCTGTCGAAGGAGTTCACCGAGCTGATTACGACCCAGCGCGCCTTCTCGGCCAGCACCAAGATCATCACGACAGCTGACGAGATGCTGAGCGAATTGAACAATATTAAACGTTAAAAATCATATAGTTAGAAAAAGCCGCCCCCACAACAGGGCGGCTTTTTTTAGGTTTTCCGCCGACAACTCCGTAAAAATTTATCTAATATTTTTCCCAAATTAACCGAATTCATTAGGCATTTTTTAAAGAGCTTTGCGTATCCTCCGGACTGTGAATAAACGTTACCGGAGATTCGTGTTATAATGAGTACAAATGATAAGATCCAACCGGCATCCATTATGGGGCCGACAGGCGAACCTCTTACGCTGGACGACCTTCCTCCTTCCAACACCAAACGTTGGGTTGTTCGACGGAAGGCGGAAGTGGTAGCCGCTGTCAGAGGCGGACTGCTGTCTCTTGAGGAAGCCTGTAAAAAATATACTCTGTCCGTGGAAGAATTTCTTTCCTGGCAGAGAGCTATTGATAACGACGGACTCATGGGCTTAAGGGTAACTCGGGTACAAGATTATCGCTCAAACAATTCGTCCGCCGCTAACAGTTAACCGATCGAATATTTCGGAAATTAACCATGAGAAGCGATTCTCATGGTTAATTTTATTTAGAAACATATCTTCCGCGATTACCGACAAAAAATACCACATATTGTGGTATTTTTTTTTGGTCATACAATAAATGGGAAAGCCTCGGTTTCCCCCGCTTTATAATACCCTTCTGATATAAAAGGAAATCAACTAGGCAATTTTTGCCTAGCATTAACTTCTTATTTACTTAAGAATATGTAAACTGTGTTTCAAATCGAAACAGGAAATTGAAAAGAACACTCAATTTGAAACTCATTAGGGCTCGCAAGCAGGAAGTGCAATCGTGAACAGCTTATCCGTCTTTTTCAGAACTCTCGGCCCTGCCCGCCTTGCTGCAATGGGCACCGTTGCAGCCATTATTATCGGCTTCTTTATATATCTGACCATGCGCCTTTCCACCCCGACCATGGGTTTGCTATACAGCGGCCTGGACCTGGGCGACGCCAATAATATAGTGCAGCAGCTGGAAAGCCAGGCCATTCCCTACCAGATTGCCGGCGACGGCGGCACCATCCTGGTTCCGGAAGACCAGGTTCATCGCCTGCGCATGATGGTGGCCGGCCAGGGACTGAACAGCGGCGGCAGTGTGGGCTATGACATTTTTGACCGCCAGGACAGCCTGGGCACAACAAGCTTTGTACAGAATATCAACCACCTGCGCGCCCTTGAAGGGGAACTGGCCCGGACCATCCAGTCCATGGAAAAAGTCAACAGCGCCAGGGTCCATCTTGTGATGCCGGAGCGGCGCCTGTTCAGCAATGAAAGCCGCGAGGCAACAGCTTCCATTTTTATCAAAACCGGAAGCGACCGACTGTCCCGCACTCAGGTGGCCGCCGTCCAGAATCTGGTTGCTGCCGCCGTGCCGGATCTGAGCCCTGAAAGGATTTCCATTGTCGACCAGAAAGGGTCCCTGCTGGCGCGCGGCAATTCCGAGGATGCCGCCTCGGTATTGGCCTCCTCCCTGGAAGAAAAGAAAGTCTCTACGGAAAGTCGCCTGCGCCGGCAGATCGAGGAACTGCTTGAGAAAACCGTTGGGCTCGGCAAGGTCCGGGCGGAAGTCAATGCGGAACTGGACCTGAACCGGATCACCAGTAATTCCGAGATTTATGACCCCGACGGTCAGGTCGTCCTGTCGTCCCAGACCCGCGAGTCTACATCCACGGACCTTGAAAATGCTGATGAGGCAGAAGTTTCCGTCGCCAACAACCTGCCTGACCAGGATGCCGCCAACGCCGGAGAGCCGGCGATCAAGAACCAGTCCAGCGGCAGTACAACCGAGGAAACCGTCAACTATAAGGTTTCCAAAACCATCCGGACCCAGATTCACGAAGCCGGCACCATCAAGCGGATCTCTGTCGCCGTCCTGGTCGACGGCACCTATGCCGAACAGGGTGAAGGCGAGCCTGCGATCTACCAGCCGCGCAGCCCCGAAGAACTGGCCCAGCTGGAAAATCTGGTCAAGTCAGCCATCGGCTATGATGAGGAACGGGGCGACAATGTCAGCATCGTCAACATGCAGTTCGCTGAAGTGGATTATGGCGAATCCCTGCCCGAGGAAGGCCTGTTTAGCTTCGGCAAGGGCGATATTCTCTGGCTGATCGAACTGGGCGTCCTGCTTATCGGCTTCCTGGCCGTCACCTTCTTTGGCCTGCGGCCGCTCATTAAATATATCACGGCTGAAGGTGAAGGCGGCCCGCTGAGATATGTTCTCGAAGGCGGGGAACAGGCCCAACTGCCGCCAGGCCAGGCGCCTGAACAGGCCGCCCTTGCCCCGCCGCAGCCCGAGGGCAAGGTTGTCCAGACTGGCGAAGGCAAAAGCGTGGTCATTCCGGTAGACGAAACCGGCAAGAAGCTGACAGCCCGGGAAGTCGCCCAGAAGCAGGGCATCGAGTCCGCCATTGATATTGCCGCGGTGGAAGGAAAAATCGAAGCCACTGCGATCAAGAAGGTCGGCGAACTCGTGGAGAAATATCCCGAGGAATCAACCGCTGTAGTCAGAAACTGGCTTTATGGATAAAAACAGTACAGGTGAATACCAATGGCATTGGCCCGTTTAAGTGATTTAAGTGCAAGTGACAAGGCAGCCGCCCTGATGATGGCATTGGGCGAGGATTACGGCCGCCTGATCTGGAATCTGCTGGATGACGAGGAGGTGAAGGAATTATCCCTGGCCATGTCCTCGCTGGGTACAGTCTCATCAGAGGTCATCGAGGAACTGTTCCTCGAATTTGCCAACGGGGTAAGTTCCGTCGGCTCCATGACCGGTAACTTTGACAATACCGAACGGCTGCTGCAGAAAATGCTGCCCGGCGATCGCGTTGCCCAGATCATGGAGGAAATCCGCGGTCCGGCCGGCCGGACCATGTGGGATAAACTGGGCAATGTGAACGAGGTAGTCCTCGCCACTTATCTGAAGAATGAATATCCGCAAACCGTGGCCGTCGTGATGTCCAAGATCAAGCCGGAACACGCAGCCTCTGTGCTCAGTGTGCTGCCTGACGATTTCGCCATGGAAGTTGTGATGCGCATGCTGCGTATGGAACCGGTACAGAAGGAAATTCTCGACCGGGTGGAACAGACCCTGCGGATCGAGTTCATGAACAACCTTGCCCGGACCAGCCGCAAGGACAGCCATGAAACCATCGCCGAAATCTTCAACTATCTGGACCGGAGTTCCGAAACCCGCTTCCTGACCACCCTGGAAGACCGCAACCGCGAAAGTGCGGAACGTATCCGGGCCCTGATGTTTACCTTCGAGGACCTGCAGAAACTGGATGCTACCGGCGTGCAGACCCTGCTGCGCGGCATCGACAAGGATCGTCTGGGGCTGGCGCTCAAGGGCTCGTCCGACAAAATCCGGGATATGTTCTTCAGCAATATGTCCGAACGCGCCGCCAAGATCCTCAAGGAGGATATGGAAGCCATGGGTCCGGTGCGGCTCAAGGATGTGGATGAAGCCCAGATGGAAATCGTCAATGTGGCCAAAGACCTCGCCGATGCGGGTGAAATCGTCCTGGCCGACAGCAAAGGCGAAGACGAACTGGTTTACTAGAATTTGAAAATACTGTTAGACAGGGCAAATAAATGACTGCAGTCAAATACACCTTTGACAATAACTTCGAGGATGAATACGGCCCACGCTCCAAGGCCAAGATCGAGGAGCTGGAAAATGCCGCCTATCAGCGAGGACTTGCCGAAGGGCGGGAAGAGATCCTGAACGGAATTGAACAACAGGTCCAGTTCCTGCTGCAGAACCTGGTGGCTGCCATGCAAACCCTGACGACGAGACATGAGGAACAGCTTTCCATGATGCATAAGGAAGCCGCCATCCTGGCCCACAGCATCATCGGCAAGCTGGCCCCGGCCCTGGTTGCCAATACGCCGCTTCAGGAAATCGAAGCCTTGGTGGTGCAATGCCTGAAAAACAGTCCGCTCGAACCGAGGATCGTGATCCGGGTCGATGACCGGATTTTGCCGCATCTGGAGAGAGAAATCACCCGGCTGAAAGAAAGTACCGGCTATGCGGGCCAGATCGTGCTGCTGGCTGAGCCCATGCGGCATATCAGCGACTGCAAGGTGGAGTGGGCTGACGGCGGCGCAGAACGGGATTTTGACGCCCTCAAGGCGACCATTGACCGGACGGTACAGCTGTTCATCGAAGCACCAACCCCGGGACACCTGTCAGGCGATGACATGTCGGTTGAAGTGAGTGCTGATAGCGGGCAATTTGCACCGGACCAGTAAAGCTGATGGAATTACAACCGCTTATTGCGGGGATTGGTGCGATAAAGCACCGTTTGAAAAGAAATTATTAAGGACGATAAGGTAATGTCTGATACGGAAAATATGGACTGGGAGGAACTTGAAGGGAACCCCGATGCAGCCGACACCGGCGCGGAAGTTGATACTGAGAATGTCAGCACCGGCGACCTGGAAGCTGTATTTGACGTTCCGGTCAAAGTTTCTGCGGTTCTCGGCAAAACCAACATTGCGGTCAGCAAACTGCTGCGGCTCGGTCCGGGCGCGGTGGTGGAGCTGGACCGGAAAGTCGGGGAAGCCATCGACATTTATGTAAATAACCGCCTTGTCGCCCGCGGAGAAGTCGTTCTGGTTGACGATAAACTCGGTATCACCATGACGGAAATCATCAAAGGCGAAGAATAAAAGTTGATCCTGGAGGTTAAACAGTGATTACGCTTATCGGAATAGTTATCGGCTTCGCCCTGATCATCTCTGCCATGGTCATCGGTGGCTCACCTACGGCCTTTCTTGACCTGCCGTCAATATTGATCGTACTCGGGGGCACCGTCGCCATCACCATTGTCAGCTTTTCCCTCAAGGACCTGGGACAGATCCCCGGCGCTTTGTGGCGGCTGATGGCCTACACCCCCCATGATCCGCGGGATGTGGGCATTACCATGATCCAGATTTCCGAACGGGCCCGCAAAAACGGCCTGATCTCGCTGGAAAAGGTCACCCCGACCCTGAATGACGAACCGTTCCTGCAGAAGGCGCTGAACCTGACCATTGACGGGGCGGAAAGCCATGAGATCGAGCAGATGCTGCAAAAGGAAATCCATTATACGGCCAATATCCAGTCAAAAAGCGTCGACCTGTTGCGCCGGGCGGCGGAAGTGGCCCCGGCCATGGGCCTGATCGGCACCCTGGTCGGCCTGGTGCAGATGCTGGGCAACCTGAGCGATCCCAGCACCATCGGTCCCGCCATGTCCGTGGCCTTGCTGACCACTTTCTACGGCGCCATCCTGGCCCATATGGTGCTGATGCCTCTGGCCACCAAGGCCGAGCGCAATTCCCATAATGAGTCCATCCTCAATTCCCTCTACCTGGCCGGGGCTTTGTCCATCGGCCGGGAAGAAAACCCGCGGCGTCTGGAAATGCAGCTCAACTCAATGCTGCCCCAGTCACACCGCATCAATTATTTTGAATAGACACCCGGAGTTCTGAAAGAAAATGCGTCTTATCATTGTTGGTACACTACAGGGACAGTTAAGTGCGGCCTCCCAGATTGCCATAAAACAGGGAGCACAGGTCCTGCATGTTGACGATGAAAATGCCGCATTGAACCTTGTGCGCTCCAAAGGCGCCGACCTGCTGATGGTCGATGTCAAGCTGGACATCAAGGGGCTGTTGGAGCAACTGAAATCCGAGCGCATTTCGACCCCGGCCGTCGCCTGCGGCATCGGCAATGATTCCGAAGCTGCGGTACGGGCCATCAAGGCCGGGGCCAAGGAATATATTCCCCTGCCGCCGGACCCTGACCTGATTGCCGCGGTTCTGACCGCCGTCGCCGACGATGAACATGATTTCATCTATCGCGACCGGACCATGATGCAGGTGGTCTCGCTTGCCGACCAGGTTGCCAAAAGCGAAGCCAGCATCATGATCACAGGGGAATCCGGCACCGGTAAAGAGGTCATGGCCCGCTATGTACACAGCAAAAGCCGCCGCGCCAACAAGCCCTATGTGAGCGTCAACTGCGCCGCAATCCCGGAAAACCTTCTGGAATCCGAACTGTTCGGCCATGAAAAAGGCGCCTTCACCGGCGCCGTTGCCCGCAGGGTCGGTAAATTCGAGGAAGCCAATGGCGGCACCCTGCTGCTGGACGAGATTACCGAGATGGACATCCGTCTGCAGTCCAAGCTGCTGCGCGCCATCCAGGAACGGGAAATCGACCGCGTCGGCGGCAGTGGTGGGCCAGTCAAGGTGGACATCCGCATCATCGCCACCTCCAACCGGGACCTGCAGGAAGAAGTCAAGAAAGGCACCTTCCGCGAAGACCTTCTGTTCCGGCTCAATGTGGTCAATCTGCACATCCCGCCGCTTCGGGAACGGCCGGAAGACACCCGGGCCCTGTGCAAGCATTTCGCCCAGAAATATGCGGAGTTCAACGCCCTGGAGCCGAAACCGATTTCGGCGGAAGCCATGGAGGTCCTGATCAACCACGACTGGCCGGGCAACGTCCGCGAACTGGAAAACACCATGCACCGGGCAGTGCTGCTGGCCGGCGGCGACCGGATCGCCAAGCAGGACATTGTCCTGCCCGACGGCAAACCCCACGTGGCCATTCACAGCCGCGGCGGCACGGCCACGGCAGATGCGGATGAAGACGATGCGCCCTTCGCCACCGGTTCCCAGATCGGCCGCACAGTTGCCGATGTGGAACGGGACCTGATCATTGATACCCTGAAACATTGCCTC
The DNA here is from genome assembly GCF_006385175.1 of Emcibacter nanhaiensis. NCBI lineage: Bacteria > Pseudomonadati > Pseudomonadota > Alphaproteobacteria > Emcibacterales > Emcibacteraceae > Emcibacter > Emcibacter nanhaiensis. The sequence continues at coordinate 728,444 of NZ_VFIY01000005.1, read as the reverse complement.
GGCAACAGGACCCATGCCGCAAATGTGCTGGGCATTTCCATTCGGACCCTGCGCAACAAGCTCAATCAGTATATGGCCGAGGGGCGTAACGTTCCCAGTCCGGGTGAACCCGGACAACATGTCACCTGATCCCGTGAGGCCCCGGAAAAGAAATTATGAGTGAAACCTCCACGGACACGACACAGACAGGCTTTCTAAGCCAGTTGTCACAACGCAGCGACATCCTGATGGCGCTGGTGGTCGTGGCTATTCTTGTGGTGCTGTTCCTGCCCATGCCACCGTGGTTGCTGGACATGAGCCTCACCCTGTCCATTACTTTTTCCGTGATGATCCTGATGACCGCGTTGTTTATCGAGCGGCCGCTGGATTTCAACAGTTTCCCGACAGTGCTGCTGATCGCCACCATGCTGCGCCTGGCGCTCAATGTGGCGTCCACCCGCCTGATCCTGAGCGAAGGACATACCGGCCCCTCGGCCGCGGGACATGTGATCGAAGCCTTCGGCTCTTTCGTCATGGGCGGCAATTTCGTGATCGGGATCATCGTCTTTACCGTCCTTCTGATTGTGAACTTCATGGTGATTACCAAGGGTTCCGGCAGGATCGCCGAAGTGGCCGCCCGGTTCAGCCTGGACGCCATGCCCGGTAAACAGATGGCCATTGATGCAGACCTCTCCTCCGGCCTGATCAACGAAGACCAGGCCCGGGCCCGCCGTAAGGAGCTGGAAGACGAAAGCACCTTCTTCGGCTCCATGGACGGTGCCGCCAAATATGTGCGCGGTGACGCCATTGCCGGCCTGCTGATCACCTTCATCAACATTATCGCCGGCATGATCATCGGCGTGGCCCAGAAAGGCATGGGCTTTGGCGATGCCGCCAATACCTATACCCTGCTGACCGTCGGCGACGGCCTGGTCAGCCAGATCCCGGCCCTGATTGTGTCTACCGCTGCCGGTCTGCTGGTGACAAAATCCGGCGTCACCGGCAAGACCGACAAGGCGCTGTTCAGCCAGTTCAGTACGTACCCGCGCGCCATAGGCGTAACCTCCTTCCTGCTGTTCCTGCTGTCCCTGCTGCCGGGCATTCCGTTCCTGCCGTTTGCTGTCGTCTCCGGCATCCTCGGCCTGACCTCCTGGTCCCTGACCCGGCTGCAGGAAGAACGGGCGGAAGAAGAACAACTGATGATCGCGGAACAGAAAGAGGCGGAAAAAGCCCAGCCGGTGGAAGAACCGATCACTACCGCGCTCGCCATCGATCCGGTCCGCCTGGAACTGGGATACGGCCTGCTGCCCCTGATCAATGACGACAGCGGCATCCGCCTCACCGACCAGATCAAGGCGCTGCGGCGCCAGCTGGCTTCCGAGATGGGCTTTGTCATGCCGTCCGTGCGAATCCTCGACAACATGCAGTTGCCGGCCAATACCTACGTCCTGCGCCTGAAGGAGTCGGAAGTCGGCCGCGGCGATATCCGCCCCAACATGCTGATGGTCATGGATCCGCGGGGTGAGCAGGTTGCCCTGCCCGGCGAGGAAACCCGCGAACCGGCCTTCGGCCTGCCGGCGGTCTGGGTCGAGAAAAGCATGAAAGAGGAAGCCTCCTTCCGCGGTTATACGGTCGTTGATGCCGCCACCGTGATTACCACCCATATTACGGAAGTGATCAAAGACAATATGTCCGAGCTGCTGTCCTATGCGGAAGTTCAGAAACTGATGGATGACCTGCCCAAGGAGCACCAGAAACTGGTGGCCGACCTGATCCCGAACCTGATTACCCAGAGTGGCGTGCAACGCATCCTGCAGAACCTGCTCAACGAACGGATCAGCATTCGCGACCTGCCCACTATCCTTGAGGGCATTGCCGAAGCCTGCGGCTATACCCAGAATGTGGTTATGATTACCGAGCATGTGCGGACCCGCCTCGCCCGCCAGATCAGCCATGACAATGCGGATGCGGACAATGTGATTCCCCTGATCAACCTGTCCCCGCAGTGGGAACAGGCCTTTATGGATGCCCTGATCGGCGGCGGCGAGGAAAAACAGCTGGCCATGGCGCCGAGCCAGCTTCAGGAATTTATCGGACTGGTGCGGATGACATTTGAAGACCAGGCCCATGCGGGCGAACTTCCGGTTCTCCTGACCAGCCCCATGACCCGGCCCTATGTGCGATCCATTATCGAGCGGTTCCGTCCGGCAACGGTGGTGATGTCGCAAAATGAAGTGCACCCGAAGGTAAAAATAAGAACCCTTGGACAAATATAGCGATAAATATAGATTAACCATCCCGCAAAGGTGAATTATCATCTGCCCCAACCGACTTCACTATTCTGACCGGAAAACATGCGACTAAAAATATTCAGCGCCAAGACAATGCAGGAAGCCCTGTCCCAGATCCGGGAGAAACTGGGGGACAATGCGGTTATTCTGGATACTGAAGAAGAAGACGGCCTGGTCAAGATCACGGCCGCCGTTGAAGCACCGGCCGCCCGGGTCAATCCGAGGAAAACAGCCCCGCCGGCCCCGGCGCCCTCCCCGGTCAAAAAATCGCTCCGGGAACTGGATGACGAGCAAAAAATCGAGGAACAGGATCTTGAATTCTTCCTCAGCCACCATGGCCTGCCGGACAGCCTGAAACTCAGGCTGCTTGACCTGGCCAACGCCATGGAGCGCGAAAGCAAGCTGTTGTCGCTGGCCAGCGCACTCGACAGCCAGTTCAAGTTTGAACCGCTGACCGGTCCCCAGGAAAAGCCGATCCTGCTGGTCGGCCCGCCCGGCGTGGGCAAGACCGTGACCGCCGCCAAACTGGCGAGCCAGGCCCTGCTCAACCGGATACCTGTCAGGCTGGTCAGTACCGACACCCTGAGGATGGGCGGCCTCGCGCAGCTGGAAGGCTATGCCGACCGGCTCCATATCCCGGTGACGGAAGTATCCTCACCCGACCAGTTGGCGACGGCGCTCAAGCCGCTGACCGATGAGAAAGAGCTTATCCTGATCGATACCGGCGGCTTCAATCCCTTCTCGGCCGAGGAGCTGGACCAGCTGCACCAGTATATAACCGCCGGCGATGTCGAGCCGGTGCTGGTGATTTCAGCCGGGGCCGATCCGGTGGAAGCCCGGGAAATTGCCGAAACCTATGCCGCCTTGGGCGTGCGTCGCTTCATTGCCACCCGGCTGGATGTGTCGCGTCGCTATGCCAGCCTGATGGTCACCGCCGACAGCGGCGGACTGACCTTCGCCGGCGTCGGCATCACGCCCTATCTGGCCGACGGTATCCAGCCGCTTGACGCCCTGCACCTGGCCCGGCTGCTGACCAAAATCCCGAAACGGCAGGAACTCGACCATTTGAAACAGGCCCCGACGGAAGAAGAACAGCATTCCGATATCGAAGAACTGCTGAAACCGCTGTCGGAACCGACTGAAGAAGACAACCCAGAAAACCCCGAAGAAAGCGTTCAGAAATGACCACCAACGCCTCTGACACCCATAAACTGATTACGATCGCGTCCGGCAAGGGCGGTGTCGGCAAAACCTGGCTGTCATCCACCATCGCTCACACCCTGGCGCGCAAAGGCAAGCATGTCCTGCTGTTTGACGGCGACCTGGGCTTGGCCAATATCGATATCCAGCTTGGCCTGACGCCTGACAAGGATCTGTCCATGGTTTTTTCAGGACGCATCACGCTTGACCAGGCCGTCACCAGCTACGCCGATCCCAGCAACAGCAAAGTCACCTTTGACGTCATCTCGGGGCAGTCCGGCTCCGGCGCCCTGGCGTCAATCAAGCAGGAAGCTTTGCAAACCCTCGGTCAGGAAATCCTGAAACTCAAACAGTCCTATGACTATACCCTGCTGGATCTGGGTGCCGGCGTGGAGACCTCTGTGACAGCCTTTTCCTCCATCTCCGGCCATATTGTGGTGGTGGTCACCGGCGATCCGACCTCGCTGACCGATGCCTATGCCTTTATCAAGATCACCCGCATGCGCAACCCGGACAGCCGGATTTCCATCGTCGTCAATATGGTCAAGGACCGGCACGCCGGCAAAAGGGTCTATGAAGCCCTGAAAAAGGCCTGTGAAAACTTCCTCAAATTCACCCCGGACTATCTTGGTGCCGTCAGGCAGGACGACCATGTGGTCTCCGCCATCCGCCACCAACAACCGCTTCTGTCCCGGCATCCGGAATGCCCGGCGGGCGACGATGTTACGGAAATTGTCAAAAAACTATAGTTTGCAGCCGAAAAAGTGTAAAATTGTCCCGGTTCATGAACGGGACGCCCTTTCCGTTCATGTCAGTGGAAAGCATGAATGAGTGAAATAGGCAGCACACAGAAACCGGAATTCAACCAGCAGGAAAGCCCGAGCAGGGTTACGCCGACTTCGACCACTTCCGATCAGGGCGCACACCAGCAGACGCCGAACGAACAGGCCCGCCGCGGAGAGAAAACCGCCGAGAGCAGCAAGCAGGTGCATCATCACGATCCTGCCGTGACCCTGTCTGCCTCGCTGGTCCATTTACAGGCAGGCAGCAGTTTTATCGCGCGGGTCGAGGGCCGTGACGGGGAAAGCCGGCCGGTTATTGCGACCGACAAGGGCACCTATGTGGTCCAGGCCCAGCCGGAACTGGAGCAAGCCCTGGCGAAACTGCCGCCCGACACCAAGGCGGCCGTCCAGATCACCTCGGTGGACAAGGAGATCAACGCCACAATCACCCCGGTGCGCACGGAAAAACATATTGGTCTGGAAGAGCAGATCTTTCGCCCCACCGAGGTCACCCTGACACTTGTTAATGTAAATTCCGCTGTCCTGCCCGACACCGGTCAGCCGCCATCCGCCTCTGCAACGGAGCCGGGCTTTCATTACCAGGCCAGCAATCTCTACAAGGCCGAACAAATTGCGAAAAATCTTTCCGGCGCCATTGAACAGATCCCGCTGCCGACGGTAACCCGAAGTTACACTTTTTTTGATTCCGGAAGAGCCGGACACGCAGGAGGTCAGGAGCCCGGCCAGTCCAACACTGCATCAAGTACAGGCGGCGGATTGTCCAGCTCTGTCATCGGCGCTCCGATCATCGCCCAGGAAGCCTCTGCCCCGGCCCCGGCTTCACCGCCAAACAGGGTTCAGCAAACCGGTCTCGAACAACTTCTGCAGAAACCGGTGTTCGCTACGGTCATCAAAACCTATCCCAAGCCGGACACCCCCCTGCCGGCCTTTGTACAAAAGGAAATCGCGCTGGATTCTCCCCTCGACGACATACCGAAGGGAAAGGGCTTCAATTTGTCAGTCCAGTCGATCGCCATTCCCAATGAAGGCGAGGAGGCGACAATCCAGCCCGTTCTGCCCTCTGCCCCCGGGTCGACTCCTGTCAGCGGGGCGGAAATCCCTGCGGCTGAAGCGGGAAAAACGCCACCGCCGGCGGCCGCCATCCCCCCGGGCTCTCCCCTGGCGGCGCCCCCGGCCCCCCAGACAGTATCTGCCACCCCGACGGACACTGCCCTGCCGGGACAAACCCCGCCGCCGCAAACCATTTCGGCTATTATTGTCGACCCGAAGAACGCGTCCAGGATCAGCCCGTCACGGGAGGACATCGCACCGGAAACACAGCCTCCCCTGCCGAAGGCGGTCCCTTACGGCCAGCAATCCCAGTCGCCGGCGGGCCTGAAAACCCACTATCTGGCCACACCGGTTTCAGTGGTTAAATTTGAAAGCAGCGCTGACTTGCCGCCGGGAACCATTGTCACCTTTTCAGTAACCCCATCACCGGGCGCGGAAAATATAACCGCGCCCCAAGGCCCGCAGGAACCGGCAAAGTCCGCACAAGCGGGCCCGCGTCCCGAGGCGGCACCGGCATCGGCAACCCCCACCTCACCGGCGCCTGCAACGGAAGCCCCCGCGCCGTCCACACCGCCCGCACCGGCCCCGGAAGCGGCACCCGCCGCCGCGGAGGCACCGCCGCAACCCCTTCTGGAGATGCTGGACAACTGGGAAAGCCTCAGTCTTGCGATTTCAACCCTGGCCGCCCAGCAGGGAGCTGCGGCCGCTGCCATGACCCAGCGCATGCCAAACCTGCAGGCGCCGCAGCAGATGACCGCCGGCATCCTGTTTTTCATGGCAGCGCTGGGATCGCCCAACCCGGCCCAGGCCTGGCTCGGCCAGGAAGTGGTGCAGCACCTGCAGCGGGCCGGCCAGGAACGACTGATCCAGCAAATGGATACGGACATGCGGCGGATATCCGCCTTGCGCACCGAGGGGCCGGCAGGCGACTGGCGTCCTGTCCTGCTGCCGTTGCAGACAGGCCCCGACATCACCGCCATCCCCATGCTGGTCCGGCACATCGGCGATGAAGGCGGGAAGCAGGCGGCCCGGGATGGAGAGCAAGGCACGCCGGAGGACAAGGAAAAAGCGACACGGTTTATCCTCGAACTGGACCTGAAAGGCACCGGCAACACGGTCCTGGACGGCATGCTGCAGAAAAAACGCCTGGATATCATCCTGAAAACGGAAAAGACCCTCGCCGCTCCGCTCAAGGAACAGCTGGTAAAAATGTTCGGCAATTCAGTGCAACACAGCGGCTTTGAAGGAGAGCTTGTTTTTCAGGATGGCAGAAAACCGGAATTTTCGGTAAGAAAGCTGATGGAAACCAAACTCCATTTTTCGGGCAGCGCCTCACAAGAGGCCTGACCAGGCACCGGGACGACCAGTAAGAGAAGGATTTTTCCGTGAAGGAAATACTGAAAGCAACCCCAAACCCCGACAAACAACGGGAATATGTGATCGAGTTGCACAAAACCCTGGATTTCGAAAGTGAATCCTTTGGCATCACCCTGAAATATGTCGCCGACAAGCTGATCCTGGCGCACAGCAGTTTCGACGATTACCTGGACCAGTGCCAGGTGCAGGAATGGAACACACCGGAGGGGCTTGCCTCCAATATCCTGGAAGACTGTATGGATATCCTGGTGCCCAAATGGATCAGGGTGCAGATTTTCTGCATGGACGAAGACAGCGGTCTGCAGGCGAATATCTATATCGAGGACCGGCAACCCAACTGGAATGACGACGCCTTGGTTTCCCGCAGCTACTGATTGGTTTTAGAGAAAGAAAAAGACCGGCTTGATCAGCCGGCCCGCATGTTGTTGCGACGATGCATCTGGATCGCCAGTTCGTCCAGTTCCGCCTGCTGGCGGCGGTTTTCCTTGGCCCGTTGCCGTTCGCGCTCACGCTGCTCGACAACTTCATATTTTTTCAGTTCCTTGAAGGATTCGGCGACCTGGTCCTTCATCTCTTCGATGGAGGCTTCGATTTCGACCAGGCTTTCATCAAGCTTTTCCTGACGCTGGGTGATGGCGGCAGCGAAATTTGCGTAGGAAATATCGACCACCTGAGAACTGGCCACCTTTTCCTGTTCCGAAACCAGCTGCGCGGCAAGTTGATCTTTCTTCGCCAGAAGATCATCCCGCATGGTTTCCAGTTCGGTCAGTTGCCTTCTTTTTTCATCAAGCTGCCACTTGTGCAACCTGATCATGCCGTCAATTCCCTTAGTCATATCCACCTCAATAAACGGATCACAAACCTGATATTCTTTCTTTTCAGGACCGGTCTTTCTGACTCCGGAGGTTTATGCCCTGAACCTGGCAAACGATGAATTTGCCGGTCATCCGATTATGCAACAGGACTTCTTCCCGTACCACTTATATTTTTGATTCATCCCGGTTGAAAACCCGGTGTGCTTTTACTGAATCAGTTATGTGAATCAGTATAGCCTGCAAATATTTACGGACCGTAACCAAAAGAATAGAGTCGGGGGTATTCCGGATTTTTTTGCAAAAAAATCAATAAAAGCAGACTATTACGCTTGCTGCTCCCGGCTGCCGCCCACTGAAGGATGCATGCTGAGGATTTCTGCCAGCCGGGCATATCCTTCCTGCAGGCTACTATGCTCCTCCTTGCCCTGGGCCAGGAACTCCTCCAGCGCCGGGTGATAGAAAATGGCTTCATCAACTTCCGCATTGGCCCCGGGACGGTAGGCGCCCAGGCGGATCATTTCTTCCATATCATTATAATCGGCCAGATATTTCCGCGCCTTTTTCAGAAGTTCGTTTTCTTCCTCGTTGTTGCAACCCGGCAGGGTACGGGACACGGACCGCAGAACATTGACAGCCGGGAACCGGCCCCGTTCGGCGATGGAGCGATCAAGCACGATGTGGCCGTCGAGAATGCCGCGCACCGCATCAGACACCGGCTCGTTATGGTCGTCCCCTTCCACCAGAACCGTAAACAGGCCGGTAATACTGCCGCCTTTTCCTTCTTCGCCCGGACCGGCCCGCTCCAGCAGCCGCGGCAGTTCGGCGAAAACCGTCGGCGTATAGCCTTTGCTGGCCGGCGGCTCCCCGCCGGCGAGGCCGATTTCGCGCTGGGCCATGGCAAAACGGGTCACACTGTCCATCAGGGTCAACACATCCTGGCCGCGGTCCCGGAAATATTCGCTGATGGTCATGGTCAGGTAAGCGGCCTGGCGCCGCATCAGGGCGGTCTCATCGGAGGTGGCCACCACCACAACGCTGCGTTTCAGCCCCTCTTCCCCCAGATCATCCTCGAGAAACTCCTGTACCTCGCGCCCCCTCTCGCCAATCAGGCCGATGACCGAGACATTGGACGCCGCATAGCGGGCGAACATGGACAACAGCACCGATTTACCCACACCGGAACCGGCGAAGATCCCCATCCTCTGCCCCTTGCAACAGGTGACGAACGTATTCAGCGAGCGGACACCAAGATCAATCTTGTCACCGACCCGCTTGCGCATGTGCGCGGCCAGCGGCTGCGCCCTGAGCGGATAGGATTCTCCACCTGCCTGCAGCGGCCCCTTGCCGTCAATGGGCTCCCCCATGGCATTGACCACCCGGCCCAGCCAGGCTTCGCTGGGATGAACAACAGCAACCTCCCCTTCGACAAAGGCCTGGCACCCCACCCCGACGCCTTCCAGCATCTGGTAGGGCATCAGCAATGCCCGGTCGGAACGGAAGCCGACCACTTCGCTGGGAATAACCTTGTTCTGACGGGACAGGATATTGACGCGGGAACCGATGCTGAGAGACCGCTGGGCACCGGCGACTTCAACCAAAAGCCCCTGTATTCCAACCACCCGGCCGTAAAAGTTCCAGGGTTGAATACGATCGATTTCAGTCGTTAATGTATACACGTTCTATAGATGCCTTCCTGAGGGGGGATTCACCAGATCATAAGCAAAATATCAGGCGAAACCCAGAACATTCTTAATGAAAGAGAAAAATTAACATAAAATCATTAAGGTGATATTATTATATACAAGTAGCATAATATTGCTTATTTTTCAATAAGTTAATAAGGTTATTTTTCGCCATTTCATTAATCTTGATTAATATCTCCTTACAATTGAGCCATAAAAAATTGTTTTAGTTACGATTTGTTAACCAATTCTGTTAAGAATAGTTAATGTCAAGAGGTTAGCAGTATAAAAATTAATGGTTAACCGTAACTGGAAACGAAAAAGGGTTTGAAAAATGCGGGTGCTACTCATAGAAGATGATCCATCAACATCCAAAAGCATCGAACTGATGCTGTCAGCAGAAGGCTTTAACATTTACAGCACTGACCTCGGCGAGGAAGGTATTGATCTTGGCAAGCTGTATGATTACGACATCATTCTGCTTGACCTTAACCTCCCGGACATGCACGGCTATGACGTTCTGAAAAAACTGCGCCTGTCCAAGGTCAACACCCCGATCCTGATCCTGTCCGGCATGGCCGAACTGGAAAATAAAGTTAAAGGCCTCGGTTTCGGCGCCGACGACTATCTGACCAAGCCCTTCTACAAGGAAGAACTGGTTGCCCGCATCCAGGCCATTATCCGCCGCTCCAAAGGCCATGCGGAATCCATTATCCGCACCGGCAAGCTGGCGGTTAACCTGGATACCAAAACTGTTGAAGTGGAAGGCCAGCGCGTTCACCTGACCGGCAAGGAATACGCCATGCTCGAGCTGCTGTCCCTGCGCAAAGGCACCACATTGACCAAGGAAATGTTCCTCAACCACCTGTATGGCGGTATGGACGAGCCTGAACTGAAAATCATCGACGTTTTCATCTGTAAACTGCGCAAGAAACTGGCAGCCATCAGCGGTGAAAACTACATCGAGACTGTCTGGGGCCGCGGTTATGTCCTGCGCGACCCGAACGAAAGCGACCAGAATATCGCCGAGGCAAGTTAAGACAGCAGAAGAGATCTCCGGTAAATTTAACACGTTTACCAAAACTGAAGGGCCAGCTTCCAGGAAGCCGGCCCTTTCTTTATTTTGCACCCTGACGGGGCGAGGATACTGACCGCTCTAGCCGGCCGCCCGCATGGCCCCGCCATTGGTGGTGACATACATGCCGCGGTGACCGGCGACCGGTTTGAATTTCTCGGTCACACCAAGCACCGTTTCGGCCGCCCCGAGGAACAGCGTACCATCATCGGCAATCTGACCGCGCATCCGGTCCAGGACCCTGGTTTTGGTGTCCTGATCGAAGTAGATCAAGACGTTGCGGCAGAAAATAATGTCAAAGCTTCCCAACAGGGAGAAACTGTCGAGCAAATTGAACGGACGATAGCTGACCATCTGGCGCAGCTCATCACTCAGCTGCCACATTTCACCGACCTGGGTGAAATATTTGATCAGCAGCTTAATGGGCAGTCCTCTTTGCACCTCGAACTGGGAATAGAGACCGGCCTTGGCTTTTTCCAGAACCTGATTGGACAGGTCGGTGCCAACGATTTCCACGTTCCAGCCCTGGAGTTTCGCTTCCATCTCCTTCAGGATCATAGCAATGGAATAGGGTTCCTGGCCGGTCGATGCCGCGGCACACCAAATCCTGATCCGGCGCTGGGCGGAACGCTTTTGGATAAGCTCCGGCAGCACCTTGTCGCGAAGGTGATCAAAGGGCGTATTGTCACGGAAAAAGAATGACTCGTTGGTGGTCATTGCTTCCGTAATTTCATTCAGCAGGTCTTCCTGGCGGTTGATCCTGACTTCTCCAATCAGGTCATCCAGGGATTCCATCCCTTTTTGACGGGCGATCGGTGTCAGGCGGCTTTCCAGAAGATATACCTTGTCTTCAGTGAGAACCAGGCCAGATCGTTCCTTAAGGATACCGCTGATGAGCTGGAAGTCTTCTGGCCTCATACTGCTTCTCCCATGGTTATATCAATTACTTTCGCCCCAATTTCATCCAACGGCAACACCGCGCTGCACAGTCCTGCCTGACTTACCGCCCCGGGCATTCCCCAGACAATGCTGCTTGCCTCATCTTGTGCGATCACAGTCCCTCCCGCATCGACAATTTCCTGGCTGCCTTTCAGACCGTCATGGCCCATACCTGTCAGGATAACCCCCAGAACGGAAGGGCCGAATAGTTTTGCCAGGCTTCTGAACATCGGGTCCACAGCCGGGCGACAGAAATTCTCCGGCTCGTCCTGATTCAGCCGGATGACTTTTTTGCCGCCTTCGTTGACCACAATCATGTGGTAATCCCCCGGCGCAACATAAACATGGCCGGTGTGAATGATGTCACCATTTTCCGCCTGTTTACAGGGCAGACCGGTCGCCTTGGCGAGATGATCGGCCAGTATACTGGTGAAAGCGGACGGCATATGCTGCGTGATCAGAACCGGCAGACGCAATTCGTCCTTCATGGAATTCAGGAACTTGAGAAGAGCCTGGGGTCCGCCTGTGGAGCTGCCCACGCCAATAATCCTGGGCAGTGAGGATGACATCTTGCGCTTGGCGACGACGCCGCGGCTGGAGACCTGGGGCAGAATATCTTCATTCAGGCTGTTTGAACCCTTGCCCCTGTATACTTTGCCGCCATTCTGCAGACGCCGTGCTGCGGCAAGATTAACGACCTTGCCGACAAGCTCCTGCTGGAAGCTGAGCGATGTGGTCACTTCACGGGTTGTTTCCGGTTTGGAAACATAATCAGCGGCCCCCATGGACAGGGCGCGCATACTGATTTCCGCGTTGCGTTTGGTAAGAGTAGAGGCCATGAGTACCTGGATCTCGTTGCTGTGTTCAAGTATTTTAGGCAATGCCGTCAGGCCATCCATGACCGGCATTTCAATATCCAGGACCACAATTTCCGGGTCGGCGCCAGCCAGGTTTTTCAATGCCATTTCCCCGTTGCTGGCTGTCGCCACAACCTCGACACTGGGATCATCTCCCAGCCACTTGGCAATAAGTCCCCTGACGACTGCAGAATCATCGACTACCATCACCCGGTAAGGACCGGTTCTGCTTACATTACCCCTTTGAACGTCTTTACTAAGGACAGGTGAACTCACTGTATGTAATTCCTATTAAATTAGACCTACCTGGGAAAATTTTGATTCAATAATTTCGCGGTCAAAGGGTTTCATAATATATTCGTCGGCACCGGCAGAAATTGCAGCGCTGATATGGCTCATGTCGTTTTCCGTTGTGCAGAAAACCACAACCGGTCCGTCGCCACCCTCGGTGCTTCTGAGCGCCTTCAGATAGTCGAGACCGTTCATTACCGGCATATTCCAGTCCAGCAGGACAACATCCGGCATTTCCCTTTTGCATGCGTCAAGCGCATCCTGTCCATCCACGGCTTCGACTACTTCGAAGCTGAGCTCTTCCAGGATTCTCCTTGCTACCTTCCTGATGACTTTTGAGTCATCCACAACAAGACAGGATTTCATTTTTTTATTCTCCAGACTCTTTTTTAAATATTTGATCTGCTGCCTTATGCTGCTGCAGCTTGATCTGCCCCGTAATTTAGTAATTTTTGAACATCCAGGATAACAAGAAGCTCTTTTTCCAGACGGTAAATGCCGCCGGAAACCTCTTGCCAACAGGCATCCAGTGTCACCGGATTACGCTCATATGCTTCCTCAGGCAGAGAGAGCACGTCCCCTATATCATCAATTAACAGGCTATAGGGTTCACCATTGTGCTCGACAACGACACTCATATTTTCGCCGCTGCTATCGGCTTCCGGAAGGCCAAGGCGCTTGCGCAGGTTGATCGCCGTCACAATCCGTCCCCTCAGGTTCAGGACACCGGCGACATAGCCGGGCGCCAGGGGGATCTTGGTGATCTTCTGTGAAGACAGAACATCATGCACAGTGAGAACCGGGATGCCGCACAGTTGGCCGGCAAGACGTATGGTTACAAAATCATTGTTATTTACGCTTGTTGTCATAACCGATACTCCTAAGCTGCTGTTACTTTGTTGCCGATCTGCTGGTTAATGGTTTCCAGCAGCATCTCACGGTCAAGTTTTGTTACATAGTCATTGAAACCGACTTCACGTCCACGCTCGAAATCCTGCGGGGTAGAGCGGGAGGACAGGGCCACCAGCGGGGTATCCTGCCATGCCCCATCCTTGCGAACCTGTTCGGCAAAGGAGAAGCCGTCGATTTCAGGCATTTCAATATCGCTGATAATCACATCATAGTTCATTCCCTTGTCCCTCAGGGTCAGGGCTTCTGACGCCGTGCTGACCGCTGTGATATGATATCCGGCGGCGCTCAGCAGCGGGCGGATCATATTCAGGAAGAAAGGACTGTCATCGACCAGCAGGATGTGCTGGCGATCCCTGGCTTTTTCCGTTGTACCGGCGCCTCCGACCTTGCCGAAGGCCTTCTCGATATAGAACGCCACATCAATAACTTCTGTGGCCTTGCCGTTGATGACCGCGGTACCGATCTGACCCGGCATCTTGGAAGACAGTTCCACATCAATACGGTCTTCCAGAATATCGACGATCTCGTCTACGGTCAGCCCCATGGTCCGGTCACCGTCAGAGAAGACCAGTACCGCCTGACGGCCACTTTCCTTGATCTGCATATTGTCGAAAGGCTTGACCAGCGGCATCAGCTGTCCGCGATACTGGACAACCGGCTTGCCGTCGGAGGATTCGATATTTTCTGCATCGACCTCTTCAAGGCGGGCAACCAGGGACAGGGGCACAGCCCGCTGTACGTCATCGCCGGCGCGGAACAGCAGGATGGCTTCTTTCTCGTTGAAGACATTGGCAACGGAGACACTGTCATCCTGGGCCGTGTCATTGTCGGACAGATCGGACAGGGCGTCGCCTGTTTCGGAAGCAATACCGTTCGGATCCAGGATCATGATCACGCTGCCGTCACCCAGAATGGTATTCCCGGAGTAGATATTCAGGTCGCGCAGGATCGGCGCCACCGGTTTCACCACAATTTCTTCCGTATCGAAGACCTGGTCGACCACAATACCGAAGGTAAAGGCGCCAACCTGGGTGATCACGATAAAGTCTTCTTTTCTCTCGGCATCTTCCTCGCCGTCCTGGCCATTGACGCCAAGGATTTTCTCCAGATAGACAAGCGGCAGGAGACGATCGCGCAGGCGCAGAACCGGCGTATCATTAATATATTCAATGCGGTGTTCTGAATCATCGGAAGTCCGCACCAGTTCGAGAACGCTGATCTGCGGAATGGCGAAACGCTCTTCCCGAGATTTAACGATCAGGGCGGACACGATGGCCAGGGTCAGCGGAATCTTGATGGAGAAGCTGGTTCCCTTGCCTTCAATGGATTTCAGGTCAATGGTACCGCCGATTTTCTCAATATTGCTGCGGACCACATCCATACCCACGCCGCGCCCGGAGACGCTGGTGACTTTCTCCGCTGTGGAGAAACCCGGGTGGAAAATGAATTTCTGGATCTGCTGGTCGGACATTTCAGCCAGTTCGGCCTCCGTGGCCAGCTCGTTTTTCAGCGCCTTGGCCTTCAGTTTGTCAACCGCGAGACCGGCACCGTCATCGGTAATGTCGATAATAATATGACCACCTTCATGGAAGGCATTGAGGCGGATAGTACCGGTTTCTTTTTTGCCGCTGGCTTTACGGGCTTCCGGCATTTCGATGCCGTGGTCGGCGGAGTTGCGGACCATATGGGTCAGCGGATCCTTGATCAGTTCAAGTACCTGACGGTCCAGCTCGGTATCGGCGCCCAGCATCTGCAGGTCGATTTTCTTACCCAGTTCCACCTGCAGGTCGCGGATGATGCGGGGCAGTTTGGCCCAGGCATTGCCGATCGGCTGCATGCGGGTTTTCATGACCCCTTCCTGCAGTTCGGTGGTGCACTGGCTCAGACGCTGCAGCGGGATGGAAAATTCAGTATCCCCGGAACGACGCAGGATCTGCATCAGCTGGTTCCTGGTCAGAACCAGCTCACTGACCATATTCATAAGGTCTTCAAGCAGGTGCACATTCACGCGGATGCTCTGTGTGGCCACGCTCGGTTCGTTGCCAGCCTTGCCTTTGGCAGCAGCAGCTTCCTGGGCCGGAGCCTCGACAGCAACCGTTTCTTCTACCGGAGCGGGTTCTTCCGCAGGCGCCTCGGCAACTTCCTCCTCAGGATCCAGGTCATCTGGACCGGGGGCAGCCTGGAAAGCGGCTTCCAGTTCTTCCAGGGAAACCTCGCCCGGCACTTTGCCGATGGAGGAGACAATTTCGGGTTCCGGCTCGGGCTCGGGGGCTACTTCCGCTACCGGAGCGGCCGGCGCTGCCTCGCCCGAGGCCATGGCGTTCAGCTGAGAAATAATTTCGCTGTCATCCCCGGCCGGTTCTTCCTCGGTGGCTTCCAGTCCGGCCAGAATTTCCTTAATTCGGTCGAGAGAGGCCAGAATCAGGGTAACCGCATCCGGCGTTACCTGAATTTCGCCGTCGCGGAATTTACCAAGAACGTTTTCAGCGGCGTGGGCCACAGATTCAAGCCGTGGCAGGCCCAGAAAACCGCAGGTTCCTTTGATTGTGTGTACAAGCCGGAAAATATTATCCAGCACGGATTTATTGTTCGGGTCCTGCTCGAGGGTGACCAGTTCGACGTCAACAACATCAATGCTCTCAGCTGTTTCCGTCAGAAACTCGTTTAACAGATCATCCATACTCTCAACCTTCTTCCTTGGGGATAAAGATACTTTTAGTTTTCACTAAGATGAGAGAAATTGGTTAAAAAGCTGTAAAGTCTTCCGGCTTTTCTGGAACTATTTGATCTTTGACTGGAATAAAGGTTGAGCAGCAGGTCGGCAGCCGTGCCTACTGCGCGGAAGGATAGGAAGCCGACAGGGTGAAACTCTGTTCGCTATGATCGGTTTTACTGATGCTGGCACCGATCTTCTCGGCCACATTCCTGGCCAGGAACGCCGGGGCGGTCTTCGGCTCGATGGCCTGTTCATCAACATTGCCCAACAGGGCTTCACTGATTTTGTCCTGGAAAATCACCTTGTCGCCGGTGACGGTTACATTGATCAGGATATTTTCGCCGAGATCCTCTACTTCAATGGTCATTTCGCCACCGCGGATCAGGCTTTCCCCGGCCAAAAGCACCAAATTCAGCAGCAGCTTGATCGCGTCCTTGTTCATCATGCCGACCTGCGGCTTCCAGTCCACATCCACCTTGGACGCGGCAAACAGGGCCCGGGCGGCCTTCTCCGCCTCATCCAGCGGCACCTCCTCGCCAAAACCGCCGGCCGCGCCAAAGGCAAGCCGGAAAAACTGCAGCCGGTTCGACGTCTGCGACGCGCTCTGATCGAGCAGCTTGAGAACCTCTGTGCGCATCATCTCATCGTCTTCGTCCGCCAGGATTTCAATGCCGTTGGCGATGGCGCCCACCGGGCTGATCAGGTCATGGCACAGGCGTGAACACAGGAGGGCGGCGAATTCGATATCTTTCATCTGTACGGTTTTCTCTCAAGATAGGTGACAGCCGGATTTACGGCCATATAATGGGTCATAAATTAACGACATTAACCATAGGCAGTAAAGAAGAAAGTTTTAATTTATGACCGAGCAGCCCGTTGATTTTCAGAAACTTGCAGACGTGCTTGTCCCCACCGCTATTGCGGCAGGCCGCAAAATCATGGAGATATACGCCCAGGACTTTGAGGTGGTGTATAAAGACGATACCTCGCCGGTAACCGTGGCCGATGAAGCGGCGGAAAAAATCATCCTTGCCGACCTGGAGCCATTAACCCCGGAAATCCCGGTGGTGGCGGAAGAGAGTGCTGCCGCCGGTCATATCCCCGATGTGGACAACCGCTTCTGGCTGGTCGATCCGCTGGACGGCACCAAGGAGTTTATCAAGAAAGGCTCCGATTTTACCGTCAACATCGCGCTGGTGGAAGATCGCCTGCCGGTGTTCGGCATTGTCTATGCCCCGGCGCTTGGAAAGCTCTATCTGGCCAAGTCCGCCGACGAGGCTCTGATCATGGATGTGGATAGTGACGGCGTGCCGTCAAATGCCACCCCGATCACCGTGCGCGACGTGCCGGCAAGCGGCATTGTCGGGGTTGCCAGCAAGTCCCACCGGGACGAGGCCACCAACGAATTCCTCGACCGATACGGCATCAGCGACACCAAATCCATCGGCAGTTCCCTGAAGTTCTGCCTGGTGGCCAGCGCCGAAGCCGACATCTATCCCCGGTTCGGCCCGACCATGGAATGGGACACCGGGGCCGGCCATGCGGTGCTGCGCGCCGCCGGCGGAGAGGTGGTCAATCCGGACGGCTCGCCGTTCCTGTACGGCAAGAATGATTTCCGCAACGGCCCGTTCATCGCCAACGGCAAGGTGGCTCTATAACATCAGGGGCACATTCTTGCCGAGCGCCCACACTCCGAAACCGATCACCACGACGCTGCAGCCGCGGTTGATCCACAGCAGGTGATCGTCGGTCAGCTTCTTTTTCATATGGCCGACGCCCTCGGTAAGGACAAACCACCACAGCGCCGAACCCAGCAGCACCCCGGCCACCAGCAGGATGCCGTTTAAGGGGGTCTTGGCCATATTGCCCAGGCCGAGCCCGGCAAAGATGGCGACAAAGCCGAGGATGGTCATGGGATTGGTGATGGTCAGCAGGAAGGCACCGATGGAGGCCTTGATGCGGTCGCTGGCGTCATCCCTGGCGTCGGTCAGGTGCGGATGGCTGTTCCAGATCCTGAGCCCCACCGCCAGCAGGATCACGCCGCCGACCAGTTCCACCCACAGGCTGTAGTCGTTCAGCAGGTGGGTCACGCCGGCCAGGCCGAAAGCGGCAATGGCGCCAAAGATGGTATCGGCGCAGGCCGCGCCCATGCCGATGACAAAGCCGTTCATGGGCCCGTGGGTCAGGGTGCGGCGGATACAGAGGATATTGACCGGCCCCATGGGCGCGGCGACGATGATCCCGATCAGGACTCCCCATAACAGGTATACTGGCGACATAGTGTGGTCCGTATTATGATTTTGCCTATATATAGCCAAAGATTCGGTCCGGAAAACCCCAAAGCGGCATTTTTCGGCGATTTCACAGAAAAGAAATATGGCGGTCAGCAAAATTTCATGCTAGAGCGCGGAAAGCAAAGGACACGAGAATGACCGACGAGCAGGACGAAAAAACCGAAGACTATGTGATCAGCTATATCATGGAGGCGATCGAGGACGGCAAGACCGCCGCGCCCCGGGATATCGCCATCATGATCGCCAACGACCGCGCCCCCAAGGACGCGCCGCAGGATTACTGGCGCAAATATATGCTGGCGGTCAAGCAGCAGGCCAAGCATCTGGCGAGGCAGGGCCGGATCAGCATCCTGCGCCGCGGCGAACCGATCGATCCGGAAAAAATGAAGGGTCTGGTGAAATTCTCCGCGCCGGTTGAAGGCGTCAGTTTCCCCAAACGGGAAAAGTCAGAAGACTGAAACCTTCAGGGGGGCGAAATCGCCCTCCTGTGCCTGAAAAAAATTGATCTCCCCCGCCCCGTCCGGTGTCACCGACAGGATTACCCAGAGCTGACCGTCTTCCGTGATGCGGACCCGGTCCCGCCCTGACGGGGCGGCCGGATGGTCGGGATGGCTGTGATAGGAACCAAGGATGCAGCGGCCGGTGCCGCGCAGTTTCTTTTGCCAGTGAATGAGAGTTTGCGGATCGACCTCGAAGGCCTTGTCCGGGGTGGCGGAGATATTGTCTGCGGGCACCACCTGCATAACCTCCCCGTCCCGGCCGATCAGCAGGCCGCAGGCTTCCAGGGGATAGGCATCCTGCCCCGCGGCCCTGATCTGATCGAGACAGCTTCGGGGAACGCGCAGGGTCATGGTTTATTCGGGCCGGATAATGGTAAAGCGGCTGCGTACCGTGCCGTCCGGGCTGACCAGCAAAAGCCCGGTGGTTTCCCCGCCCCGCTGAATGGTCAGCAGCAATCCCTGCGGCACCATCTGGGCGGCGGCGACATTCTCTCCCGCTTCCAGCGCCACTGTCACATTTTCCGGGAAAGTCAGGCCGCCGGTCATGGCCCAGGCCGGTTCCACCGGTTTCGGCTGCAGGGCCGCCAACTCCGCCTGCTTCTCCGCTTCCTGCCGTTCCGCCATTTTCGACAGCCGGCTGGCGATGGTCACGCCAATCACAACGATCCCGACAACGATTAAAATTCCCAAAATAATCACAATCCACTTGAGAAAACGGGGATTAACTGGCATCTGTGGTTCTGACATGACGAACAATGATCCTGAAATATATGAACTGACGGTGGAAGACGAGGCCCGTGGCCTGCGTCTCGACAAATTCCTGGCCGAAAAGCTGCCGGAACTCAGCCGTTCACGCCTGAAACAGCTGATCACCGACGGACAGGTCTCGACCGGCCCGGAAAAAGCTCAGCAGACAATAAACGACCCGTCCCACCGGGTCAAACCGGATGAGCAGTTCCGGGTCAAAATTCCCGACCTCACCGAGCCGGATCCGGAGGGCGAGGATATCCCGCTCGACATCGTCTATGAGGATGACCAGCTGATCGTGCTCAACAAAAAGGCCGGCATGGTGGTGCATCCCGCCCCCGGCAGCTGGCACGGCACCCTGGTCAACGCCCTGATCCACCATTGCGGCGACAGCCTGTCCGGCATCAACGGCGTCAAGCGCCCGGGCATCGTCCACCGCATCGACAAGGACACCAGCGGCCTGATGGTGGTGGCCAAGACCGACAGGGCGCACAAGAAGCTGGCCAAGCAGTTCGCCAACCACTCCATGGAGCGGGCCTACCTCGCCGTGGTCTGGGGCGTACCCAACCCGGCCGACGGTTTTATCGAGGCCAATATCGGCCGCGATCCCCATAACCGCCTGCGCATGGGCGTGGTCAAGGAAGGCGGCAAATACGCCCTGACCAATTACCGGGTGGTGCGCCGGCTGGAGCCGCCGAGGCAGGTGCAGAAAGTGACCGGCGGCAAGAAAATCAAGGCCGCCGCCCTGCCGCCCAGCATCTCTTTGGTGGAATGCGAGCTGGAAACCGGCCGCACTCACCAGGTGCGGGTGCATATGTCCGCCGCCGGCCATCCGCTGGTCGGCGATCCTCTGTATGGCCGGCGCAGCCCGCCGATGAAAAATTTCTCGGAAAAGGCGAGAAAAGCCATCGAGTCGTTCAACCGCCAGGCGCTTCACGCCTATGTGATCGGATTCAAGCATCCCGTGACCGGCGAACACTTGAAATTTGAATCAGAACTCCCATATGACATGAAACGCCTTATTGCTGCCCTGGAAAGCTGATATAACAAAAGGCGAACGGGAATCGGGGGACCCTCCTCACAATTAATTCATTTCCTGTTCATTTTGCTATGTTATAACAATAATCAGGTAGCTCACGGCATCCGGTTTGACTCCGGTGTCGTATGGCAAGTAAAATGGAATAAAGCAGCGCCGCTGCAAGGTGGAGAGATCTTATGTCCAGTAAAGACATGCCCGTATTAACGCCGGAAGGCAGCCTCACCAGGTACCTGCAGGATATCCGTAAGTTTCCGATGCTCAAGCCGGAACAGGAATTCATGCTGGCCAAGGCCTGGCGCGAGCATGGCGACACCGACGCCGCCCATCAGCTGGTGACCTCTCACCTGCGCCTGGTGGCCAAGATCGCCATGGGGTACCGCGGCTACGGCCTGCCCATCGGCGAACTGATTTCCGAAGGCAATGTCGGCATGATGCAGGCGGTCAAGCGCTTTGACCCGGACCGCGGTTTCCGGCTCGCCACCTATGCCATGTGGTGGATCCGGGCCAGCATCCAGGAATATATCCTGCGCTCATGGTCTCTGGTTAAAATCGGCACCACCGCCGCCCAGAAAAAACTGTTTTTCAACCTGCGCCGCCTCAAGGGCCAGCTGGAGGCCGTCGATGAAGGCGACCTGCATCCGGACCAGGTGACCGAGATCGCCACCCGGCTCGATGTGTCGGAAAATGACGTGGTGCAGATGAACCGCCGCCTCGCCGGCGCCGACCACAGCCTCAACGCCCCCATGCGGGCCGATGCGGAAGGCGAATGGCAGGACTGGCTGGTGGACGAAGACAGCGTCGATCAGGAAACCGCCTTCGCCGAGAACGAGGAGCTGGATTACCGCCGCACCCTGATGGCCGACGCCATGAAAGGCCTCAACGAGCGCGAACAGCATATCCTGACCGAACGCCGCCTCAAGGACAATCCGTCCACGCTGGAGGAGCTTTCCCAGGTCTATAACATCAGCCGCGAGCGGGTCCGCCAGATCGAGGTCCGGGCGTTCGAGAAACTGCAGAAAGCCATGACCGATGCGGCCAGGGAACAGCAGGCCGCCGCCCTCGCCCATAACGCCGAATAAATTATCCAACAGATCCTACAGCCAATGGCCCCGGTGGAGACACCGGGGTTCTTTTTTTGGAGCAATCCGGCCTGACAACTCCGGCGATTTGTGCGACTATGAAGGCAGGAATAAAAAAGGGGATGATCATGCTGCTGGACCGCCATTTTCTGCTTGTGCTCGCTTTTGCCATCCTGCCGCTTTCCGCCCGGGCGGAACCGCCCTGCCCGCTCGGCAGTCTGGAGTGGATGCTGGGCAACTGGGTACAGAAGGACGAGACCAGCCGGACCATAGAAACCTGGCTCAGACGGTCTCCGGACCGCTTTACCGGGCTCGGAGAGACCAAAACACTGGCCACGGGTGAAGTCACCTTCCACGAAGACATGAACCTTGTGGAGCGCCAGGACGGTATCTTCTATATCGTCCTGGCGTCCCAGAATGACGACCCGGTTTCCTTCCGCCTGACCTCCTGCGGCCCGCAGGAAGCGGTGTTTGAAAATCCGGACCATGATTTCCCAATGCGGCTTCATTATGCGCTCCGCGGCGGCAATCTGTGGGCCGATGTACGCGGTGCCAACGGTGAAGGATTTGAAGTCACCTTCACACCGGACAGCCCGTCCGACTAGTTACAGCTCTTCAAAATCCTCGGTCTTCTCGAGCCGGTCCATCAGCGCCGCCAGCGGCTCCGGCGCCGGGATCGCGCGCCTGCTCGCAAGGTCCATCCACACAAAATGGGTGCGCAGCTCGGCCCTGAGCTCGCCGTCCTCGCCCCGGAGGCGGTTGGTGATGATATAGCGGCTGTTCTTGCCGTTGATGCCGGCGACCAGAAAATCGACGGTGAATTTCTCGAGGAATTTCATTTCCCTGTGGTAGCGCATGGTCTCCTCGAGGGTGGCCGGGCCGATGCCCGCCGCCTCGAACGCCTCCGGCCCGAAGCCATGTTCGGCAAAGAACAGGGAGCGCGCCTGGGCCGCAAAGGAGAAATAGGAGATATTGGCCATATGATTATTGGCGTCCAGATCGCGCCAGGCCACCTGGAACGGCGCGGAAAAGCGTATCGGGCTGCTGTCAGTCATGGTCGGGTCCCTGTCCGGTTACCGGATGAGTGTAGCGGACGGGGGGATATGGGGACAAGCGGGAAGTGTGTAGGGGGTGACTGGGGAGGAGCAACCTCAATCTCACATCGGTAGACCACTCGTATCGTTACTTGAAATCACCTCGACACGGCCTTCGCTGATAAAGTCGTGTAATCCCTTAAAACGTCTGTAAATTGATAAAGACACTTTTGAGTAAACAAGAACATTCTTGTCGCAAACCTCAAACATCGTCTTAGGAACAGAAACTCCAATTGCCTCTAATAGCTCTTTGGACCTTTTCTTTACAAAATCCCTATTAGCATCTAAGGCAAAACTTGCGTCAGGGCCTTTCTTTTTGAGTTTCTCTTTTGACAATATTTTGTTTATATCATCGTAAGCATTTTTTGCTTCAACGTAGTTTGCATTAAACTCCTTCAGCATAGCCATGATATCTGAAAATATGAATTCTTCACCGATCAGTTCAATTTTGCCGGGAGAAGCATATTGAATTTTGTTTACACGCAGAGGCGCCATATCAGGTAGAGCAAACCGAAGGTCTTTATAAAAACCTGAATAACTTCCTCCCCCACGCCACAATCTAGAGATTATTGAAGTTCGCAACTTTTCTTTTTCGCTATCGTTTTTTGGCGAATTTAATTCATTTTGCGCAAATAAAATTCCATAAATATCCGAAACTTTTGAGTAAAAACTCGAAAAATCAATAGTTTCCCACATCCCGTCAATATTAAAAACCTGGATACACTTAGAAGCATAATCGTCTTCGTCAGTGGCTACAGTATGGCTGGAACTGAAGAATCCGTGGGCTGGCCAGTATTCTGGTTTTTCAAATTCTTCCACTGACTTTGCTTTATTCAAAGTTATCTCACCATCTTTCTCAGTGGCGAGATCAAAGAAAAAATATTCCCGACGAGAAGCCCGATTAAAAAGATATCTTAAGTCTGCCTTACCATTCAGATATCTCGTCCAATCACGACGATAAACTTTACATGCGAAAAACGGAAACTCCAGATCGTCACGTTCAATTGCGACAGCTATGATTACATCTTGCCTCTTACCGGTACTATTCAGTAATAAAAGTTGTGGCTCATCATAAAAGACAAGCGTTTTAACAAGCTTTGCCTTCATCGCTCTATCTTCTTTGTCTCAATTACCGCACCAACTGGATCAAACATTTTGTATGGCCATAAGTGAATATGGCCGCTTCCATTTGTAGACTCTAATATTTTTCCTGAATTTTCATTAATATCCAAGATTGCGACAAAATTTCGGTTTCTTAGTTTAGGTAAACTTTTCATCGCTGTAGGCCGGTTCTTACCGGAATCCACACAAAATACTGAGCAAGAAGCCCAAAAACATGGCGATACTGAAGGTGGCCTTCTCTTGCCTAGTTTTGCATGCGAGAAAAAATCCGAATTTTGGGGATTTGATGTCGGAACAAGCCTCAAAACTTTTCTACAGTCTACACTTGTTGCCGAAGAAGGAGGGCACCCATCGGGTAAGTCTTCAAGATACTCTTTAGGCTCACAAAATTTTTTCTCTGGAGCACTTCTAGTCAATCTTTCCCCCTTTTCTTATTTTGTATCTACACTAGCTATCTATCACACAATTAAAAATTGTAAAATACAATTCCTAACATTGTTACAACAAGCCAGTACAATACTTGTATTTTACAAAAAGAGTATAAAAAAGCAAAAATACAATGAATCAAACAGATACAACCTAGCGATTTAGGTATACTTTCTGTAATTTTCTGCGTCGATCAGATGCCCGTTTGCACGAGCATGACGATGTGAGGGGGGAGTATGCGCCGGGGGCTGACGAGCCCTATTTCCCCAGCGCGTAGTTGAGGATCTTGTAGGCCAGTTTGGCGGCGATGAAGTCGCAGCCATGCAGGCCCTCGCGCGGGGCGAGTTCGTTGACGTCGGCGCCGACGATGGTGCCGATCTCGGAGGCGGCGCGGATGATTTCCATGCATTCCTGCCAGAACAGGCCGCCGGGCTCCGGCGTGCCGGTGGCGGGCATCAGGCTGGCGTCAAAACCGTCGACGTCAAAGGTGACATAGATCGGCCGGCCTTTGAGCGGCGCGACAATGTCGGCCACGTCATAGCGGGCGCGGTCCCGGCCCCAGTGGATGTGGATACGCTCGCGGTTCTGCTCGAGAAACGGAATTTCCCCGGCCGAGATATTACGGATGCCGACCGAGACCAGCTCGATATGCTCGAAATCGAGGCACCGGCGCAGCGCAGCGGCATGGCTGTAATGTTCGCCTTCATAGCCGTCCCTCAGGTCGGCATGGGCGTCAAAATGCAGGATGGTGAGATCCGGGTATTTGCGGGCGAACGGCCGGATGGTGCCGGCGGTGATGCTGTGTTCGCCGCCGAAGGTCATGGGGAAGCGGCCGCTGTCCATAACAGCTTGAACGGTCGCTTCCAGCCGGTCGAGTTCCTTGGCGATATCTTCCCCGATCTCCGGTTCCCTGAGCGTGGCGACGCCGTATTTTTCAAACGGTTCGCACCAGAGCTCCTCATCGAACAGCTCCACCTGGTGGCTCGCGGCAATCATCGCCCGCGGGCCGAGCCGGGTGCCGCCCTCATAGGAGACGGAGCCCTCGAGCCCGAAGGGAATGATGACCGCTTTGGCCTCCTCGGGATTGCCCGCCTGTTCCGGCGCGAGCCCGAGGAAACCTTCTTCCGGGGAAAGATAATCCATTACGCTTCCTGATTACTTCTGGAAGATTTTCGCGAAGTGACGGCGCTCGCGGGCTTTCCAGTGCTCGCGGTGATAGGCGTCAGAGGCGAGCAGCGGCAGCACGGAACCGGCCTCGGCAAAGACCATCTGTTCCTTGACCACATCCACCTTGCCCCAGCTGCAGGCTTCCTTCAGCGTCGAGGAAGAGCAGGCGCCGTCGCGCACGTCGGCGACGGTGATCTGGATGGCATATTTATGCATGTCCACATCCCGGCCGAGGATTTCCGCACAGACCACGGTGTCCTGGGTGAAGTTCTTCGGCACGCCGCCGCCGATCATCAGCAGGCCGGTCTGGCCGGCTTCGATCTTGATTTCGGTGAGCTCACGGAAATCGGCGACACTGTCGATGCTCATGTAATTGCCCGGGTTTTCCACCTGGTGCCCCACCAGGCCAAAACCGGCGCTGGAATCCGTAAACGCCGGGCAGAAGATCGGCACGTTGTTCTCATACGCGGTCTGGATCAGGCTGCCTTCTTTCTTGGCGTTTGTGGTCAGCCATTTGCCCATCTCGTGAATAAACTCGCGCGAGCTGTAGGGGCGGCGTTCCAGGCCGTTGGCGATTTCCTTGATGGTGTGGTCGCAGTTCTGCAGTTCTTCCTCGTCGATATAGGTATCATAGATCCGGTCGATATAGAGGTCGCGCAGCTCACGGTCGTCCACGTCGGATTGCGCCTGGTAATGCTTGAATCCCAGGGCTTCGAAAAAGTCCATGTCGACGATGCTGGCGCCGGTGGCGACAATGGCGTCAACCATATTGTATTTCACCAGGTCGGCATAGAGGTCCATGCAGCCGCCGGCGGAGGTGGAGCCGGCGATGGTCAGGATCACGGAGCAGTCCTTGTCGGCCAGCATCTCGTTGAAAATGCCGGTGGCCCGGGCCAGATCCCGGGAGGTGAAGGACATTTTGCCCATGCTGTCAATGATCGGCCGCGCATCGAAGCCGGTGATATCGATGTGCTCCACTACTTTGCTCAGCAGTTCGGCCTTTTTGTTTGATTTGGTATCCATAATCTTGTCTTTCATTCGCTTAGGTGTGCTTCCAGGGCGAGAACATTGTCCGCGAGGACGTCCTCCTGCTCCTGATCGAAATTATACATAGAGTGCATGGGCTCATCGCCCACGATGACTTCGGGTCCCTCATGGAACCCGTTAAAGGCGGTACGCATGCTCTGACCGTAAGCGCCGAGCATGCCGACTTCCACATAGTCGCCGATCCCAATGTCTTCCGGCAGCATAAAGGGGCCGGGCATATAGTCGATACTATCACAGGTCGGGCCATAAAAGCTAAAGCCGGTCAGTTTGGCCTGCTCACTGTTGGCCCCCACACGATGCATCTGCACCGGAAATTTGAATTTCAGGTGGGCGGCATCGAACAGTGCGCCGTAAGCGCCCTCGGTCAGGTACAGGTAATTGTCCTTCCTCAGGGTCACGGAGGTGATCAGCGATCCCGCCTCGGCACAGAGCGCCCGGCCGGGCTCGCAGATCAGGCGCGCGTTGTCGGACGCCAGCGAGTCTTCAAAGGCCTCGTGAATCACATTCATATAATGACCAAGCTCGAGCGGCTGCACGCCCGGATAGGCGGACGGGAACCCGCCGCCCACATCCAGGGTGTCGACCAGCACGCCGGCGCGCACGATCGCCTGGTTGGCGAGGGTAATGGCCTGGCGGTAGGCTTCCGGGTCCATGCACTGACTGCCCACATGGAAACAGACACCCAGTTTGGCGGCGTTGAGACGCGCAGCCATCAGCAGCTCGGCGCTGTCCAGCAGCGGCACGCCGTATTTGCGGTCCAGCGGCAGCATGCTGCTGTTGTTGTTAACGGCCAGGCGCACGAAAATATTCAGATCCTTGGCGTGACCTGTGGCGCGCAGCACTTTGTCCAGCTCGTCCATGCAATCGACGGAGAAATCCCGCACGCCATAGTCGAAATAGCTGATCGCAATATGGCGGGGATGCTTCACCGGGTTCATGTTGTAGAAGCGGGCGTCCTTAAAGGAGGACACCCTTTCGAGCTCCTTTGGAGAGGCTACGTCGAAGTGACGTACTCCCGCTTCATACAAGGCGTCAAGCACCACCGGCGAAGGATTGGCCTTCACCGCATAAAGTACATCGCCCTGGAAATTATCGAGGAACCATTTCGCGGCCCGGCGCGCGGTGTGCGGCCGGTGGCAGAAAACAGGCTCTACTGGCTCAAGGTCAGCCAGAACCCCATTAACACTATGGTAGTAGTCCATTCATGAGACCTCCACAACGTATCATCGTCCAAATCCATCCATCATTCGTAATGAATAAAAAAGTTGCCGACGTTGCGAAGGCCCGATTCGGCAAGAGGCGTCTTATGTAGGGCCTATACCCCCCGATGTCAATATTTTAATACCCCATTATTTTTGCTGCTTTGCAAAAGAAAAAGCGCCCCGCAAGCAATTGCGGGACGCCCGTGAAAGATTGGGTATTTATGAAATTTTTGAGACGTCAGCCCTCGAACGGATCGGTCACCAGAATGGTGTCGTCGCGCTCCGGGCTGGTACTGAGCAGCGCCACCGGAGTCTCGATCAGCTCCTCGATGCGGCGGATATATTTCACCGCCGTCGCCGGCAGGTCCTTCCAGCTGCGGGCCCCGAAGGTGCTCTCGGACCAGCCTTCCAGGCTCTCATAGATCGGGGTGACCTTGGCCTGGTCCTCGGTCGAGGCCGGGAAATAGTCGATCTTCTCACCGTCGAGTTCATAGCCGATACAGACCTTGAGCTCGTCCATGCCGTCGAGCACGTCAAGCTTGGTCAGGGCGATGCCGGAAATACCGCCGATCTTGGCGGCCTGGCGCACCATCACCGCATCGAACCAGCCGCAGCGGCGACTACGCCCGGTCACGGTGCCGAATTCATGGCCGCGCTCGCCGAGGCCCTGACCCACGTCGTCGGTCAGTTCAGTGGGGAACGGTCCCTCGCCGACCCGGGTGGTATAGGCCTTGGTGATGCCGAGCACATAGTCGAGGGTTGACGGGCCGGTGCCGCTGCCGCCCGCCGCCTGGCCGGCGACGGTGTTGGAGGAGGTCACAAACGGATAAGTGCCGTGGTCGATGTCCAGCATGGAGCCCTGGGCGCCCTCGAACAGGATGCGCTTGCGGCTGTGCCGGGCGTCATCCAGCACCCGCCAGCTCGCCTGCACGAACGGGATAATCTTGGGGGCGATGTCCTTGATTCTGGCAATCAGCTCGTCGCGGTCGATCTCGGCCACGCCGAGGCCGCGTCGCAGCGGGTTGTGATGGGACAGCAGTACGTCGACCCGGGCCTCGATGGCGCTGTCGGACTTGAGGTCGCAGGCGCGCAGCGCGCGGCGGGCCACTTTATCTTCATAGGCCGGGCCGATACCACGGCGGGTGGTGCCGATCTTGGGTCCGCCCTTGCTGGACGCATTGCTGGCGTCTTCGCGGATCGCATCCAGTTCGCCGTGCAGCGGCAGGATCAGCGGCGCATTTTCCGCCACGATCAGGTTATGCGGTCCGACATCGACGCCCTGACCGCCGAGGCGCTCCATTTCCGCAACCAGCGCCCAGGGGTCAACCACGACGCCGTTGCCGATCACCGACTGTTTGCCGCCGCGCACGATACCGGACGGCAGCAGGGAGAGCTTGTAGACTTCACCGTCCACCACAAGGGTGTGACCGGCGTTGTGACCACCCTGGAAACGCACCACCACGTCGGCACGTTCGGAAAGCCAGTCAACAATCTTGCCCTTGCCTTCGTCGCCCCACTGGGACCCGATCACTACAACATTCGCCACGTCTTAACCTTTCACTGTCTTCAATTTAAATTCTAGCCCAGCGGACTGATTTTGCCGTTCTGCCACAGATGGCGGCAACCGAGCCGCCGGGCTTCCGCCCCGGCATCATTGGCGGGCTCGAGCCCCTGCACGGTGCGATAGCCCTGTTCGCGCAACGGCGGCAGTTCCGCCAGATCGGTGCCGAACGGCACATAAATGGTCTCCGGTGCCGGCGCTTCCGGCAGCGCCCGCATCAGGCTGTCGAGATAGAGCGAAAAGCCGGTAGCGGCTTCACCCTGGTCCATTTCCGCATTGGCCTCATACCGGCCGCCGCGCCCCAGTTCGCCGCGCACGCCCTTGGCAAAATAGGTAAAGCCGATGCCGGTCTGGAACTCAAGACCCTGGTATTCGCCCGGATCCACCGTGACATGCAGGCCCGGGGCCACATCGGCGAGGATTGAGACCACCTGGGCCAGTTCGTCGCACATGTTGCGGGCTTGTTCCGGCAGCTTGAGGCCGTCGAGAATGTCCAGCGCCTTGTCGGCGCGGCCGGCAGCGCTGAGCAGCTGGCGGGCGATTTCACCGATGGCACCTTCAACATTTTCCAGTTCGCCCACATCGCGGGCGTTGAGCGCCTCACGGACGATGCGGGTGGTCTCTTCGTCAATGGCGAGGCCGTCGCAGATGGCCGGCACCAGCAACGGCAGGGAGAGGTCCAGGCTCAGGTCCCCGACCCCCACTGACGTCAGGGCGTCATGGGCCAGCAGGATCACTTCCACATAGGCCTGGAAACTGTCCGAGCCGATCAGCTCCACGCCGGTCTGCACGAACTGCCGTTCGGGACGCAGCATGGTCCCCTTGATGCGCAGCACCTGTCCGGCATAGGACAGCCGCAACGGGCGGGGCGAATTCTTCAAGCGGGTGCGGGCAATGCGGGCGACCTGGCCGGTGATATCGGTGCGCACCCCCATCATGCGCTGGGACGCCGGATCCATGACCCGGAACATATGCCGGGACTGGGCGGCGCCGGGGCCGCTGAGCAGGCTTTCCTCAAACTCAACCAGTGGCGGCTCGACCCGGGCATAGCCCTGGGCGGCGAAGCTGTCCAGCAACCGGTTGACGGTTACCGCTTCATATTCCGCGTCGTTGGCGAGAGTGTCGTGCAGCCCCTCAGGCAGAAGGGCTTTGTCATTTGGTTCAAGCATATGCGCAATCCAAGATTTTCTTTCGGGATATCCATCTATCCCCGGGGCACCGCCGTGCTTATATCACCCTGAATTTGGAATCTAAAGAGGAAAATCCACAGCGCTTGCGGAATCTGCGTCCCCTTGCCGCCCGGGGCTCAGCTCATCTCCGACAGGTTGACGAACCGTTTTTCCGGCAAGCGGACAGAAACCGTGGTTCCCTTGCCGGTTTCACTTTCGATCCAGACCTTGCCGCCATGCATTTTGACCAGCAGGTTGGACAGGGACAGCCCGAGGCCCGCCCCCTGGAACGATTTGTTGTATCTGCTCTCCGCCTGGACAAAGGGTTCCAGCATACGGGGAATGCTCTCTTCCGGCATGCCGACGCCAAAATCCTTAATTTCAATCAGCAGGCCGCCTTCGGAATCTTTGTGGGCGGCAAGAATGACCTCGCCACCCTTGTGGGAAAACTTAATGGCGTTGGAAATCAGATTGTCCAACACCTGGCGCATCCGGCGCCTGTCGGCAGTGACTTCCCCGAGCCCGTCATCGATCTGTTTTTTCAGGACCAGTTTCTTTTCGTCCATTTCCGCCTGAAACATCTGCAGGCTGTTGTCAATGAGGTCAGCGATCCGGAATTCGCTTTCCTTCAGCGTGAATTCGCCGGACTCAATCCTGGACAGGTCAAGTAATTGCCCCAGCTGATCCGTCAGCTTGGTCCCGGCCTCCTCGATATCCTTGAGATATCCGAGATAATCCTTGTTTCCGACCGGCCCCTTGGCCTCGCTGGACATGAGGGAGGCGAAACCGATAATCGCATTGAGCGGTGTGCGCAGTTCATGGCTCATATTGGCCAAAAAGGCCGATTTTGCCCGGTTGGCATTGTCCGCCTGAATCCTCATCTCCACAAGATGCTCTGCCGTCTCCTTGTGAGCCTCCAGTTCCTTGATCAATTCATCCCTGGCGAAGGAAAGCTCATCCTGGGTTTTCTTGAGTTTGCGGAAATGGACGACAATAGCATTGGAAAAGCCATTAAAGGTTCGGGCCAGCCAGCCCAGCTCGTCATTTTCATGGCCCGGCGGTATTTCAACCGGATTTTCATCCGAATTTTCCGGATCAATTGAGGCAATCTTGCGAACAAAAAGATTCAGCGGTTTGGTAATGACAAAATAGTAGGCCAGGTACAGCAGAAACACGAGAAGCAGGTTCCGGACAATACCGGTAAAGAAGACAAGGACAGCACGGTCATAAAAACCCGCCAGTGCCACATCCCGGTTAATCGTGATATCGATCCGGCCGGCCCCGACTGTTGCATCGCTCATCACCGCCAGTGTTCTTGAATATACTTCATTGACACCGGAAATACGGCTGGTAAGCCACTTGGTAGAGCTTGGGATATGTTCCCGCGACTTGCTGGCGAGAACCTGCCCCAGGTCATCCCTGATAGTTGCTTCCTGAACAAATTCATAGACGAACAGACCGTCAAGAACATGGTTTGCCAAAGCAGGGTCAATAATATAGACCGCCCGGGCCGCAGGCTTTTCGGCAACCTGCAGGATGTCGCCCATCCGTTTTTCCAGATAGCTGTCTTCATCCAGAAAGTCCAAATAGACCTGTACCCCCGACAGCACGATCCCCACCAGGAACGCCAGAAACACACCGATCTTGGCCAATCTGAATGACAGGCTCTTTGACGGCAACGGCCTCATCCGTAGTTCTCCTCGAAATCAGCGTCCTCGCTCTTCTGGCTGACGTCCTGTCTGTCGGAAATTCTGTTTAAACCGCTCCCCACGCCGAAAACCCTTAACTAATTGATGATTTATACACAGTATGCCCCATCCACAATGTCAAGTTGCATTAGCGTATGTTTAAAAGCACTGAGTAAGCATCAACTAAACAAACCTTGAAAATCTCTGCCCAGACTAGCACTTTAGAAAATTATCTTCCATTTTTTTTAGCGCCAAAACCCGGAATATTCACTTCATTCTCGCGCTATAGTGGTGAACAAAATATTAATTTTATCAAGAATTCGATTTTCTCGCCCACAAACAGGACTTTTCCTGAACTCACTCGGCACCGTCACCCCGAAAAGCAGGCCGGCAAACAAAAAAAGGAGGCCAGGACATGACCTCCTCAGTTTATGGATACAGGTTAAATTAACCCGTGTTGTAAAACCTTAAAATTTGAGTGCCTTGACCTGACGCACATGGGGCAATGCCTGCACCTTCGCCAGCACTTCGTCGGAAGCCGGCTGGTCAATGGAGACCAGGGCAATGGCTTCCCCGCCTTCTGCGGCGCGACCAAGACTGAAGGTAGCAATATTCAGTCCGGCATCCCCAAGCACCGTACCAAGGGCGCCGATAAATCCGGGCAGATCCTCGTTGGTGACATAAAGCATATCATGGGACAGCTCCGCTTCGAGGCGGATATCCTTTACTTCGACAATACGCGGGCGGCGATCGGCGAACAGGGTGCCGGCCACAGAGCGGGTCTGCTTGTCGGTGGTAACGCTGACCTTGATCATAGTGTGGTAATCGCCTTCACCTTCGTTTTTACTCTCGATGATCTCGATGTCACGCTCCTTGGCGATGGCCATGGCGTTGACCATGTTGACGCTGTCCATCAGCGGCTGCAACAGACCTTCGACCACAATGGCGGTCAGCGGACGGATATTGAGTTCGGTCACATCGCCCTGATATTCGATCTGGATTTTCTGCAGGGCATTCTCAGTGAGCTGACCGGCAAAGCTGCCCAGTTCACCCGCGAGCTTCATATAGGGGTTCAGGCGGGTCGCCTCTTCAGCAGATACAGACGGCATGTTGAGTGCGTTCGTCACAGCGCCGTCCAGAAGATAATCGGCCATCTGTTCCGCAACCTGGACCGCTACATTGACCTGAGCCTCGGTGGTGGAGGCGCCGAGATGCGGCGTCGCCACCACTTTCTCGTGACCGAACAGGGCATTTTCCTTGGCCGGCTCAACGGCAAACACGTCGAGGGCGGCACCGGCAACCTTGCCGCTGTCGAGTGCTTCCTTGAGGGCTTCCTCGTCAATCAGGCCGCCGCGGGCACAGTTGATGATGCGCACACCGTCTTTCATTTTAGCAAAGGCGTCCTTGCCGATGATGCCGCGGGTACTGTCGGTCAGCGGCGTATGCAGGGTGATGAAGTCGGCCCGGGACAACAGTTCATCCAGCTCAACTTTTTCAACGCCGATTTCTTCAGCCCGCTCCTGGGACAGGAACGGGTCAAAGGCCACCACTTTCATTTTCAGGCCAAGGGCCCGGTCGGCAGCGATGGCGCCGATATTGCCGCAGCCGATCACGCCGAGGGTCTTGGAGGTCAGCTCCACACCCATGAATTTTGACTTTTCCCATTTGCCGGCGTGGGTCGATTCATTGGCCTGCGGGATCTGGCGGGCGACGGCGAACATCATGGCGATGGCATGTTCCGCCGTGGTGATGCTGTTGCCGAACGGCGTGTTCATGACCACCACACCGTTGGCGGTTGCGGCCTTGATGTCCACATTGTCCACACCGATACCGGCGCGACCGACCACTTTCAGGTTTTCGGCAGCAGCCAGAACTTCCGGTGTCACCTTGGTGGCGGAGCGGATAGCCAGGCCATCATATTCGGGGATCTTGGCAATCAGTTCTTCCGGCGTCATGCCGACGATCTGGTCAGTCTGGATACCGCGTTTTTCAAAAATTTCCTTGGCAAGGGGGCTCAGTTTATCTGAAATCAGGACCTTAACCATCATAAATACCTTTCAAAATTCTATCTGTTCGGAGACTTTGTGTGCGGATGCCGGTCGTTGGCGGCATCCGCCTGTTCATCATGTCAGACTTAGGAAGCCTTGACTTCCTCGAGCGCCCATTCCACCCAGGGAACCAGCTTCTCAAGGTCAGCTGTTTCGATGGTGGAGCCTGCCCAGATGCGCAGGCCGGCCGGCGCATCGCGGTAGGCACCAATGTCATAGGCAGCGCCTTCGTCATCCAGCAGCGCCACGACTTTCTTGGCGGCGGCTGCCTGATCGTCCTCTGACAGCGCAGTAAACCAGGGCGCTGTGATATTCAGACAGACAGAGGTATTGGACACGGTTGCAGGGTCCTTGGCCAGAAAGGCCACATTGTCGGACTTTTCAACCCAGGCCCTGAGAACGGCCAGATTGGCTTCGGAGCGTTTGATCATGCCCTGAAGTCCGCCGACACTTTCCGCCCAGTTCAGGGCGTCCAGATAGTCCTCCACGCAAAGCATGGAAGGTGTGTTGATGGTTGCACCGGTGAAGATGCCGTCGATCAGTTTGCCGCCCTTGGTGAGGCGGAAGATTTTCGGCAGCGGCCGGTTCGGGGTAAAGCTTTCGAGCCGTTCGACCGCACGGGGTGACAGGATGATCACGCCGTGGGCGCCTTCGCCGCCGAGCACTTTCTGCCAGCTGAAGGTGACCACGTCCAGTTTCTCCCATGGCAGATCCATGGCGAAGGCTGCAGAAGTGGCGTCACAAATGGTCAGTCCGGCACGATCATCGGAAATCCAGTCACCGTTCGGCACTTTCACGCCGGACGTGGTGCCGTTCCAGGTAAAGACCACATCGCGGGCGGGATCGACTTTGCTGAGGTCCGGGAGCTCGCCATAAGGGGCTTCCATAATACGGACGTCATCAAGTTTAAGCTGTTTGGTCACATCGGTAACCCAACCGGAACCGAAACTTTCCCAGGCCAGCATGTCAACGCCGCGGGCGCCAAGCATGGACCAGAGCGCCATTTCAACGGCGCCGGTGTCGGAGCCGGGCACGATACCGACTTTATAGTCGGCGGGCACACCGAGGATTTCGGCGGTGCGGTCGATTGCTTGTTTCAGTTTGGATTTGCCGATTTTGGCGCGGTGAGAGCGTCCCAGGGGGGCGTCTTTGAGAGAGTCCAACGTCCAGCCCGGGCGCTTTGCACAGGGGCCTGACGAAAACAGCGGATTCGCTGGTTTCACTTCCGGTTTCATAAATATATCTCCTATTCCTTCCAGAATAGCTGTCCCTCGTTGGGGAGGGATAGCCCACAGCGGAATATAGAGATGGAAAGTTCAGCGTCAAGTGAAGAAATTGCGACAGAGGTGCAACAGACCGAAGATTATTCTCCCTCACGTCCCATAAATGGCCGATTTCTGTCATTTCGTCATCCCGGACAGGGACCGAAAATTTTTTGCGGAAACAAGTCGTTAACCGCCATACGGGAAGCGGATTGCCACAGACTCGGTAAAGTGTACAGAGACTCAGATCGGATCTTTCATCATTTCCGACCAGAAACGGGTGCTGAGCTTGTTGATGACATTGGACTCCGCATTGAGCAGGATCACCAGCCCCACATCCCGTTTCGGGGAAAAGGCCACATCGGCCCGGAAGCCGGCAACCCAGCCGCCGTGGTAGATCAGCTGTTCCTTGCCAAACTGATAAATGCGCCAGCCGAGTCCATAGTAGGCATCCTTCAAATACCTGCGCCAGTCCCGGCGGCGCAGCTCCTTCTTGGTGCGTATCCGCTTTTCCTGCAGACTGTTGAGCACCTGCGGCGGCAATACATCGGGCCGGTGGCCGAGCTGGGCCATCAGCCAGCTGGCCATATCAGACACACTGGCATTGACCCCGGCCGCCGGCAACACCTCGTAATAGGCTGGCTTGACCCTGGACTTGAGCCAGCCTTTTCGGGTCCTCACATGCGGGGTGGCGCGGTTTTTGCTGTGCATATAGCCGTCAAACCCCACCGAAGCATTTTCCATGTCCAGCGGCTTGAAGATCCTGTCGTTGATCAGGTCTTCATAAGTATGCAGGGTGGTCTTTTCAATCACCGGACCGATCAGGCCATACAGCACATTCTGATAGCCGTAACATTGTCCGGGATCACACATGGGATCCACCTTGTTGAAACTGGTGACAATTTTCGGCAGCGGGACATTGGCCTCCAGCATATTGTCATAGGCATTGGGCATAACGCCCGCCGAATGGCTCAACAGATGCTTGAGCTGCACCTGGTCGGCCAGATGGTCGGTCTTGAACCGAAACTCCGGCATGTAGGCCACCAGATGATCTTCAAGCGAGAATTTATGTTCCTGCACCAGTTTCATGCTGAGCCCGGCGGCAAAGGTCTTGGACACCGACGCCAGCCGGAATACGGTATGTTCGTCGACCGGGGCACTCCCGCCCATTTCCCGCACGCCATAGCCGCGGATGCTGATGATCTTGTCGCCCTTGACGATGGCATAGGCGCCGCCCGGCACATTGGCCCGGGCCAGTTCCTGCTGGAAAAGCCGGTCAAAGGAACGGGCAAATTCGGGCAGGTTTTCATGGTCGAAAATGATCGGCTTGTCGCGCGGCACCGGCGCCGCCTGGCACACGGTCGCAAACCCGATCGCCAACAAGACCCGGAGGATCAATCCGCCCTTTCGCACATCCACTTCCTTGCTCTTTTGTCCCGGCGTACGCTTCGCCGAGCGCGCTTTATTGTTATCTTTTACTTGCTGTCAATGTCGGCGATTTTAAGACCGTCGCCCTTGCGGAAGATCAGGGTCTGGACCTTATCGCTTTTTTCGATATTGACCCGGTTAACCTGGTCCGGAAAAGTTTCCGTCAATATCCGGTCAATGACGCCAATCTGTTTCAGCCCGTCCGGCAGGGGCACCTCCTGGTAGACGTGGATATCCTCCACCGTATACTCATAGCCGACCCATTTGAGGTCGATGCGTTCGCCGTTCCCGTCATAGAGGGCGAAACTGCTGCCGACATAGTCCTTGAGGAAGGACGAGATATTGTCATCGGTCAGTTCCCCGCCCCCGACGGCACTGTGGGTACGGATCAGATCCTCAACATCATGGGTGAACAGCCGGTGCGTCACCTGGATGGCGCCCTTGTCTTCGCGCAGTTGTACCACGGTGAAGGAGGCCGCAAAGCGGTGCGCCAGCGCCTGGCCGCCGGAAACCAGCACCAAGATCGCTATCAGGGAAAGCAGCAGCCGACGCATTATTTTTTCTCTTTTCCGCCGGTTGCCAGCGGTTCACGCATTTCCCGCATCATGTCGCGCTTCTTCTTGGTTTTGAACAGGTCAAAGCGGCTGTCCTCACTGATTTTGCGCGGGAAGCTGTTATTGGTTGTATCCACGTCTGCCGTCTCCAGGCGTGGATCCAGCTGCACCGAGACGATCGGCTTGTCGCTGAGAATCATCTTGCTGACCTGCTTGTTGTTCTTGCGCCAGATTTCCGCCGCCCAGCGGAATTCCTCGGTCTTGCCGTCGGCATAGGTGACTTCCGCATAGACCGGCATCACCAGGCCGCCCCTGTTGGTCAGGTCCAGCATATAGATATGGGACTTTTCCTCCAGAAGCTTACGCTCGTGCTCTTCCAGTTCCCCGAGCAGGGTCTGGTAATTGTTGCGTTGGCGGTTGGTCACCGTGTACTCGTCATTTTCATTGTAGAAATCCCTGAGTTCCTTGAAACGGTCTATGCGCTTGGGCAGGTCCTTGTTGCGTTGTTCACTGAGGGTTTCCGGGCGTTTTTCCTCCTGCGTGCGGAGCCAGTCCTGCTCCACCTCGGGATTCTTGGTGTCCAGATGCAGGTGGCGCACGTTATCCAGCGAAATGTCCACATGGTTGGTGGTATAGAACCAGCCACGCCAGAACCAGTCCAGGTCCACCCCGGAGGCATCCTCCATGGTGCGGAACAAATCGGCCGGAGTCGGCCGCTTGAACTGCCAGCGGCGGGAATATTCCCGGAAGGAAAAATCAAACAGCTCCCGGCCAAGAATGGATTCGCGCAGGATGTTGAGCGCCGTCGCCGGCTTGGCATAGGCATTGTTGCCCTTTTGCAGCAGGGATTCCGCATTGGTCATGATCGGCACCTGGTTGTCGCCTTTCATGAAGTCGACAATCTTGTAGGGCTCGCCCCGTCTGGAGGGATAGTCCTGCTCCCATTCCTGTTCCGCCAGATACTGCAGGAAGGTGTTGAGGCCTTCGTCCATCCAGGTCCACTGCCGTTCATCGGAATTGACGATCATCGGGAAATAATTGTGGCCTACCTCGTGGATCACCACACTGATCAGCCCGTATTTGGTCTTGCGCTCATAGGTCCGGGTGCCGTCGTCATGCTTGGTCGGCCGGTAGCCGTTGAAGCTGATCATGGGATATTCCATGCCGCCGGTCACCGCCCCGTGCACGGAAATGGCCACCGGATAGGGATAGACCAGGGCATATTTGTTATAGACCTGCAGCGTATGGGCCACGGCATGGGTGGAATAGAGCCCCCACAGCGGGTTGGCTTCTTCCGGATAGAAGGACATGGCCATGACCGTCTCGCCGTTTTCCTTCTGTTTATATCCCATGGCGTCCCAGATAAACTTGCGGGAGGAGGCAAAGGCAAAATCGCGGACATTTTCCGCCTTGAAGCGCCAGGTCTTCGTCTCCTTGCTGCGCTGGTGCTGGTTGGCCAGGGCCTCGTCCGGGGTGATGATATGAACCGGGCGATCCGATTTCCGGGCTTTTTCAAGACGTTTTCGCTGCAGGTCGCTCAACACCTCTGCGGGGTTCTGCAACACGCCGGTTGCCGTCACCACATGATGGGCCGGCACCGTGACGGCGACATCATAGTCACCGAATTCAAGGGTAAATTCCCCGTCCCCGAGATATTGCTTGTTGTGCCAGCCGTTGTAATCGCTGTAGGCGGCGAGCCGGGGGAACCACTGGGCCACCTCATAGATATAGTTTTCGTCTTCCTTGAAATATTCGTAGCCGCCGCGCGCCTTGATGATGGTGCCGTCAAAGATCCGGAAGGACCAGGCGATATCCAGCTTCAGGGTCTGCCCAGGTTTCAGCGGGGCGCGCAAGTCCACCCGCATCATGGTCTCCACCACGGTATAAGGCAGGTCATTGCCGGCGGCATCCCGGACAAATTTGACTTTGTGGCCGCCTTCAAAGTCCTTTTCATAAACGTCCCTGTGGAAATCCTTGAAACTCGACTTGTCCAGATCTTTGGCGGCGCGGGTTTCCTGGTCCATGGACCCC
Source organism: Emcibacter nanhaiensis (assembly GCF_006385175.1). NCBI lineage: Bacteria > Pseudomonadati > Pseudomonadota > Alphaproteobacteria > Emcibacterales > Emcibacteraceae > Emcibacter > Emcibacter nanhaiensis. The sequence goes on along the minus strand of NZ_VFIY01000005.1, from coordinate 688,999 downwards.
TTGGCGAAACGGTTCTGGTCCAGCTGCAGCCACAGATAGCGCAGTTCATCCGGGGAATTATTGTGGTAGGTGATGGTTTCCCGCCCCTCGAGGCTTTGCGTATCGTCATCCAGTTCCACGGCGATCTTGTAATCCACCTGCTGCTGCCAATAGGCATGGCCCGGCGCCCCGGACGCGGTGCGGTAGCTGTTGGCGGTCGGCAGATAGGGGTCCAGCTGCCGGAAAGAGTCATTCAGCTGTTCAATGGTCTGGGCGTGCGTCAGAGAAAGAAAAGAAGCCCAGATGAAAAACAGGGCCATAGGAAAAATTCTTAAATTCATAAATACACCGTATTGCTATTTATCCCCATTCAGGTTTCCAGAAAGTTATATCTCTTCCTTACAACGTTATCTTATAACTACCCTTTTACATTTGGGGATACAAGATGATTTAGCGGCCCATGTCCCCCGCCGAACCCGGGCGCCCGCAAAATAGCCTGATGGACATAGTCCCGCGCCCGGCTCACGGCGGCCTCCAGCGGCATGTTCTGAGCCAGGCCGGCGGCAATGGCCGAGGCCAGGGTACAGCCGGTCCCATGAGTATGCGGAGTATCAATTCGCTGACTGTCAAACCGTACCATGTCGTTAGCTGTCACCAAGAGATCGATCAGGGTATCGCCGCTCCCATGCCCCCCTTTCAGCAGGACCGCACCGGCACCAAGGCCGAGGATTTTTTCCGCCGCGTCCTGCATCTGCTCCACCGTCCCGATCGCCGCCATGCCGGTCAGCGCCCGGGCTTCGGGGATGTTGGGGGTGATCAGGGTGGCCAGCGGCACCAGATGTTCGATCAGGGCCTTCTGCGCCTGCGGCTCCAGCAAAGCATGGCCGCTGGTGGAAACCATCACCGGATCCAGCACATAGGGGATGCCCCGGCCGGCTGTTTTCAGCACATCGGTGACAACGGAAATAATCTTTTCATCGAACAGCATGCCGCTTTTGATCGCGTCAGCGCCAATATCCCCGAGGCAGGCCAGTACCTGGTCCCGGACAAGCTCTGCTTCAACCGGGACGGCGCGGGTCACGCCAAGGGTGTTCTGTACGGTCAGGGACGTAATGGCCGCCATGGCATAGGCGCCCATGGCGGAAATGGCTTTGATATCGGCCTGGATGCCGGCGCCGCCGCTGGGGTCGGAACCGGCAATGCTCAGGACCTTGCCGTTTATGCTGTTTTCGTCAGATCTGTGTTGCACTCTCAGGCCGCTGTTTCTTCCGCAGAATTCTCAACAGTGGCTACAATATCATCTACAACGTCGGACACAAGTTTCTCGTCCTCGCCTTCCGCCATCACCCGGATCACGGGTTCGGTGCCGGACTTGCGGATCACCACCCGGCCGGTGCCGTTGAGGCGTTCCTCGCCCTCGCGAATGGCTTCCTTGACCTGCGGGGTTTCCAGCGGGTTGGTGCCATCGGCGTAACGGGCATTCTTGAGAAGCTGGGGATAGGGTTCAAACAGGTTGCAGATTTCGCTGACCGGTTTGCCGTTTTTCACCAGCACCGCCAGGATCTGCAATGCGGCAATCAGGCCGTCGCCGGTGGTATTGAAATCGCTGAGAACAATATGGCCGGACTGTTCACCACCCAGGTTCAGGCCGTGATTCCGCATGGCTTCCACCACATAACGGTCGCCCACCTTGGTCCGCATCAGGTCGAGGCCGATCCGGTTCAGGTATTTCTCGAGCCCCAGGTTGGACATGATGGTGGCGACAACGGAGCCGCCGCGCAGCTTGTCCGCAACCTGCCAGTACTGGGCGATGGTGGCCAGCAACTGGTCACCATCGATGATCGTGCCATGTTCGTCACAGACGATCAGCCGGTCCGCATCGCCGTCCAGGGCAATACCGATGTCGGCGCCATGGGTCACGACCTGCTCACACATCAGCTGCGGAGCCGTGGAGCCGCATTTCTCGTTGATGTTGGTGCCGTTGGGATTGACCCCGACAGCAACGACCTCGGCCCCCAGCTCCCAGAGCACGCTGGGTGCAGAGCGATAGGCGGCGCCGTTGGCGCAATCGACAACAATTTTCAGGCCGTCAAGGCGCAGGTTCTTGGGGAAGGTATTTTTGGCAAATTCGATGTAACGGCCGACCGCATTCTCCAGGCGCTGGGCCCGGCCCAGTTTTTCCGACGGCACCAGATGGTCGGCGTAGCCGTTGTCCATGCGCCGCTCGATTTCCAGTTCAATCTCGTCTGACAGCTTGTGGCCGTCAGGGCCGAACAGCTTCAGGCCGTTATCCTGATAGGGATTATGGGAGGCGGAAATCATCACGCCAAGGTCGGCCCGCAGGGAACGGGTCATCATCGCCACAGCCGGGGTCGGCATCGGACCGACCATGATCACATCCATGCCCATGGACAGGAAGCCTGCGGCCAGCGCCGGTTCCAGCATATAACCGGACAGGCGCGTGTCCTTGCCGATCACGACCCGGTGTTTATGGTTTCCCCTTGTGAAATGTTTGCCGGCGGCCATCCCTACCCGGGTTGCCACCTCTGCGGTCATGTTCCCTTCATTCGCTTTGCCGCGAATGCCGTCCGTACCGAAATATTTGCGCGCCATTTTTCTTATCTTCTATTTTGTAGACAAATACAGTTTTTAAACAACTTATTAACAAGCACTATCATGCAATGGTTAATACATTTTCAACAGGAGCTTATTAACCATTATAAATAAGATTAAAATAAGACGATCCGACTAGTTTTGTGTTAGCGCCACAAAAGTACAGATCTCACATTTTACTCGTATACAGCCAGACATCAAGCAATTGTACTGTTTCAGGAACATCATGCACCCTGACGACCTGGACCGCATTGTCCCAGGCCAGTTGCGCAGCTCCCAGGGATCCGCCGAGCCGCCCCATTGCCGCTTCATCGCGGGACATGGCGGCAATGAACCTTTTGCGGGACGCCCCCAGCAGCACCGGCACCCCGAGGCTGTGAAACAGGGCCAGCCCCTGCAGCAGTTCCGCATTATGCTCCACGGTTTTGCCAAAACCGATCCCCGGATCGACAATCAAGCGTTCCCGGGCAATGCCATTCTGCTCGCAAAAATCGAGCCGTTGTTCCAGGTAATCAAACACATCGAGCAACACATCGTCATAGACCGGGTCCTGCTGCATGGTCTGCGGCGTCCCCTGGGCATGCATCAGGATGATCGGCGCCTCGCTTTCCTGCATGACTTCAAGTGAGTCCGGGTCATGGCTGAGCGCGCTCACATCGTTGATGATATGCACACCGGCCGCAAGCCCGGCCCGCATCACAGGGGCGTTGCGGGTATCCAGGGAAACGATCGCCTGCGTCCCCTTCAGTCCGTCAATAACCGGCAGGACGCGTTCGAGCTCTTCCTCTATCGATACAGTCTCTGCCCCGGGGCGGGTGCTTTCCCCGCCGATATCAATGATATCCGCCCCCTGCTCCAGCATCTGTTGCGCATGGGCCAGGGCATCGTCGAGGCGGTTATGGCGACCGCCGTCAGAAAAGCTGTCGGGTGTGACATTCAGGATGCCCTGAACGAGAGGGCGCTGCCAGTCGAGAATACGGCCGCCGGGCAAGCGCAACGCGGGGCGGACACTCGTCAGTTTCTGTTTCTGGTGAACAAGGTTTTCCGCAACGTCCGGGGAATAACCTGCGACAAAATCATCAAACTCGGCGACCGATACGAAGCTTCGACGAAGCTTCCCCGTGTCGGTGCGTTCCACAAGCATAACCATGGTGAAGGCCAGCGGGCCGCCGGCCAGCGGCAGGGCCCTGCCCTGATCAACGGCTTCAGAAGAAACAGAGCCCCTGAGAATTCCCAGGGGCTGCAGATAGAATTTACGTGATGTCATGCTCCCTCCCCGACAGCCTGCTCAGCTCTCGGGAACCGGATCGGCATCGATCGGACCTTCACCGCCTTTTTTCTTTTCGGCAGTGCCGGAAGACGGTACGGAACCGGTCGCAGAAGCGCCCGGACCGGCGTCATCCTTATATTCCTCGCGGTGAATATCCTTGCCGGCGAGCAGGTCCTTGATCTCGTCACCGGACAGGGTTTCATATTCCAGAAGCGCCTTGGCCAGGGTATGGAGGTCATCGATATTGTCAGTCAGGATCTTGGTCGCCTTGGCGTGCGCCTCATCAACGATGCGCCGGATTTCCTCGTCAATAATCTTGGCGGTCGCGGCGGACACATTCTGGGTCTGGGCAACGGAATGGCCGAGGAAGACCTCTTCCTGGTTCTCGCCATATTCCAGCGGGCCAAGCTTGTCGCTCATGCCCCATTTGGTCACCATGGCGCGGGCCATCTTGGTGGCGTGGGAAATGTCAGAGGAAGCACCGGAGGTTACCTTGTCATAACCGAAGATCAGTTCCTCGGCCACGCGCCCCCCCATGGCCACGGCCAGGTCGGCATGCATTTTTTCCCGACTCATGGACAGCTGGTCCCGTTCCGGCAGACGCATCACCATACCCAGCGCGCGACCGCGCGGGATGATGGTGGCCTTGTGGATCGGATCGGACGCCGGACAATGCAGCGTCACCAGGGCATGGCCGCCTTCATGATAGGCGGTGAGTTTTTTCTCGTCCTCGGACATGACCATGGAACGGCGCTCGGCCCCCATCATCACCTTGTCCTTGGCGGATTCAAAATCGGCCATGGAGACCACGCGCTTGCCCTTGCGGGCGGCCAGCAAGGCCGCCTCGTTCACCAGGTTGGCGAGGTCAGCACCGGAGAAGCCAGGCGTACCGCGGGCAATCACCCGGGTATCCACATCGGCCGCCAGCGGCACCTTGCGCATGTGAACTTTAAGAATTTTTTCACGCCCCAGGATATCCGGGTTCGGCACCACAACCTGACGGTCGAAACGACCGGGGCGCAGCAGCGCCGGGTCAAGCACGTCAGGACGGTTGGTGGCGGCAATCAGGATGATTCCTTCATTGGATTCAAAACCGTCCATCTCCACCAGCAACTGGTTGAGAGTCTGTTCGCGTTCGTCGTTGCCGCCGCCGAGGCCAGCGCCGCGGTGACGACCGACCGCATCGATCTCGTCAATGAAGATGATACACGGGGCGTTTTTCTTGGCCTGGTCGAACATGTCCCGGACACGGCTGGCGCCCACACCGACAAACATTTCAACGAAGTCGGAACCGGAAATGGTGAAGAAAGGCACATTGGCCTCACCGGCAATGGCGCGGGCCAGCAGGGTTTTACCGGTACCCGGCGGGCCCACCAGCAGCGCGCCTTTGGGGATAGAACCGCCCAAGCGCTGGAATTTCTGCGGGTCTTTCAGGAACTCGACGATTTCCTCAAGTTCTTCCTTGGCCTCGTCAATACCGGCCACATCGTCGAAGGTGACCCGCCCCTGGCGTTCGGTCAGCAGCTTTGCCTTGGACTTTCCGAATCCCATGGCCTTGCCGCTGTTGCCCTGCATCTGGCGCATGAAGAAAATCCACACCCCGATCAGGATAATCATCGGCAACCAGCTCAGCACAATGCTCCAGAAGGGACTACCCTCTTCCGGCTCGGCGACAATCCGAACACCTTTGCTGCGCAGGGTCTGCACCAGGTTCGGATCTTCAGGGGCGTAGGTATAAAAGGTCGTATCATTGGTATCGGTACCCTTGATAGACCGTCCCTGGATCACCACCTGCTTAACCTGTCCGGATTCCACGCTGTTGAGAAAATCGGAAAATGCCATCTCGGTCGAGCGGCCCTGCATGCTCGTGCCGGGATTAAATGCATTATATAAAACCATGAGCAGGATCAGGATAATTGCCCAAAATGCCAGATTGCGTCCCATATTTATAACGTATCACTTTCCATAAAAAGACCGGCGCCGGGGCGCCTACGAAAACTTGTCTCATCTAAGATAAGCCTGATTATGGCCAAGACAAGTCATAGCGTTGCGATTTTATCGAGAATAAGCTGTTTTTTATCTCATTTCAGCAAAATTGTCCGCCGGCAGATGAAAAACCGCTTCAAAAGCGCTGTTTTCCTCGCCAGTCAGAAGCAGGGGCAACAGCTGTTTGCCGGCCGCCGATTTCAAGTGCGGCAGCGTCGGACCGACATATTTCAGGACCGCATTCTGTTTCAGTTTAGGCCTTTCGCGCACCAGGGTGAACCAGCCCTCCTGCCCCAGTTTCCCTACTTGTCCCGCAACCGGGACCGCAATCTGAAACCGCCCGTCCCACAGGAGTTGTTCCCCGGCAGAAACCTCTCTCCGCTCAATGATCGCCGCCTCTTCCCGGAAGAGCAGAAGGCTGCCCCCCGGCAGCAGGACCGCCCGGCACCCGCCAATGGTCTGGTCCACACCGTTGCCGGCCGCCAGCCGGTTATAAAGATTGCAGGTTTTTTCAAACCGGGGCGGAAACTCGGCGCCGGAAATGATCTTCAGCAGGCGGGCCAGCAGGCGGAGTGCAATTTCCCGCTCCGCAGCCAGAAGTTCGGCAACATCAATCAGGGCATAGCCAAGCGGCTCAAGGCGCACAGCCTTTTCCTCGAGCTCACCGGTCATGCGCTCCAAGAGATCCTGCACAGCCTGCATGCGCCCTGCCGTCTCCGCCAAGCGGGCGGCCGTCAGGCCGGTGATGGTGGTATGGGCGAGGACCCCCCTGACCTGAACCCGATTGTGTTTCAGGTCCCGGTTGCTGGGATCCTCGATCCACGCCTGGCCGCATGACGTCAGATAATCCACAAGTTGCTGCTTGCTGCAGTCCAGAAGCGGCCGGCATAACAGGGGAAGCTGTTCCGACGCAATCGGCCCGGGTTTGAAGGGAAAGGCGGCCGTCTTGCGCATGGCCGCCAGACCATCGACGCCGCTGCCCCGGGCCAGACGCAGCAGGAAAGTTTCCGCCTGGTCATCCTGATGATGGGCCAGGAACAAATGCTTCACCCCCAGTTCAACGCATCGGGCGCCCAGAAGTTCATAACGGATTTTACGGGCCTGTTCCTGGATGCTGCTGGCCGGGATTTCCTTTGACCAGGTCAGTGTTTCATGGGCAATCTGCCGGGCCGTCAGCCAGTCGTGCACCTGTTCGCATTCCGCCGACGCCTCGGGGCGGAGACCATGATTGACACTCAGGGCAACCAGCTTCACGCCGCGGCCTCGGCACCAGTCGGCCAGCAACAGTGCCAGCGCCATACTGTCCGCCCCGCCGGAAACGGCGACAGCAACAGTCTCATCTGCCAGGTCCATCCCCGGCAGGTCGCGCATCAGAAGATCAAATTGTTCCGTGGTCAGGGCCTCGTCCATGCGGCCTCCGAAATTTTACTGGCAGCCTGCCTTTTTTTCCTCGGCAGGACGGCGGGTCTTGTTCTCCGTACTGTCGGGAAAGCGGGCGGAAAGCTCGCGGAAGGCTTCACAGGCATCGCCTTTTTCGCCCATCGCCGCCAGTGACATGCCGATTTTCAGCAGGAAACCGGGCGCCTTCTGGCTTTCCGGATAATCCTTGTAGCCTTCGAGAAAGGTGCGGGTGGCGTCCGTATACATGCCGCGCACATAATAGGTCTGGCCGAGCCAGTATTTGGCGTTCCCCGCCAGCTCATGGTCCGGATGCTGCTGCAAAAAGGCCTGCAGGGTCCGTTCCGCCCGGCTGTAATCCCCTTTGGTGACCAGGCTATAGGCATAATCATACTGTTGTTTTTCCGTGCCCAGGGGCAGGGCCGGCTCATCGGCGCTCACCGCCGGTGCACCGCTCTCCACCGGTGCCGGAGTCTGAACAGAAGGCGCGCCACCTGCCCCGCCTTTTTCCAGTTCGGACAGCCGGAATTCATAATCCTTGACCAGGGTATCCAGCCGGTTCGCCAGCTGAGTGAGGCGATAGTTGGTTTCCTCCACCTGGCCGGTGAGCTGTCGCATCTGGGTTTCGATCTGGCTGACCCGGGCTTCCATATCCGCCAACAGCGGGCCACTCGGCGCCGCCGTCGCGGGGGCTTGGCCGCCGGAAGCCTCGCCACCGTCAAAATAGCTGCCCGGCTGAAAAACCTTGCGCTGAACCGCACGCAGTTCCTTCTCCAGGATTTCCACTTTCTTTTGCAGGCTCTCGGCCCGGACCGGAGAATGTATCATTGCGCCGGCAATCAAAATCGCTGAAACAAGCCCGATCCCTGATGTTTTTTTCAAATTCGTGATCATTCTTTTCTCCCACGGGACGCCCGATTGCGGTGACGATACAAAAATACCCGCGCAGACCATCCAGACCGCGCGGGTACCCTTTACATAAGTCTTGTTATTCTACGCGAGTATATCCGCGACGGTTCTGTGCCCAAACGGATTCACCGGAACCGCTCACAGCCGGACGTTCCTTGCCGTAGCTGACGGTACGGATCTGGGAGGCGCTAACGCCGAGAGCCACCAGGTAGTTTTTCACAGCCGTTGCGCGACGATCGCCGAGCGCAAGGTTGTATTCGCGGGTACCGCGTTCGTCGCAGTGACCTTCGATGGTGACAGACGCATTGTTGTCAATGATCCAGCGAGCCTGTGACTGCAGGACCGAGCGGGCGTCAGCCGTCAGGTCATAGCGGTCGAAACCGAAATAAACCAGAGCGCCGGCAGTTTGATCCAAGTCTTCCTGGGAGCCCGGTGTCGGGCCGACTTCCTCAGGTTCAACCTGAACGCCTTCAGTCGGTGCCTGTTCAACAGCAGGCTGTTCCTCTTCCGCAGGGGCAGGAGTAGTTTCAACAGGTTCCTCTTTACCGGCACAGGCACTGACCAGCAGCACTGCACCAATAACCATCCAGTATTTCGCGCCAATTAATTTTTTCAGCATCTAGCGGTCCTTCCACGCTTATATTAAAATATTTTTACCAACCAAGTTATTGCCGATCCCCAATTATATCAAGAACTGGCACAGTCGAAAACTTCTTTATTTTACGTATGTTTCAGTCTTTAACATACGTCTTGCAGCCAAATTATGGCAACTATAGCAGACCCGTTCATCTAATCAAGGGGGACCATGCAGGGTCTGACGCATCCAATGGCGTTATAATCTGCCGTTCGTTGTACCCCGTCAGGTCCACTGACCAGACCTGGGTTTCTCCCCCCCTGCCGTTTTTGTCATAGGGTTGCTGGCGGAAAAACATCAGGACGCGCCCATTAGGCGACCAGGTCGGCCCCTCGTCAAGGAAACTTTCCGTGAGCAGGCGCTCGCCGGAGCCGTCCGGACGCATGACGCCGATATAGAAACGGCCCTGGTAGATCTTGGTAAAGGCAATCAGGTCCCCGCGCGGCGACCAGACCGGCGTCCCGTAGCGGCCCTTGCCGAAGCTGATACGGTGAATATTCTTGCCGTTGGCATCCATGACGTAGATCTGCTGGCTGCCGCCACGGTCGGAGTTGAAGGTAATCTGGCGGCCGTCCGGCGAATAGCTCGGCGAGGTATCAATGGCCGAGTGGCTGGTCAGGCGCGTCACCTTGCGGGTCCTGAGTTCCATCACATAAATGTCCGAGTTGCCTTTCTGGGCCTGGGACATGATCACCTTGTTGCCGTCCGGCGAAAAGCGCGGCGCAAAGGTCATGCCCGGGAAATCGCCCAGCAGTTCCTGCTTGCCGGTATCGATATTGTAGAGATAGACCCGCGGGTTATCGTTGAAATAGGACAAATAAGTGATTTCCTGCGCCGTCGGAGAAAACCGCGGGGTCAGCGCCATATGTTTGCCGTCGGTGAGGAATTTATGGTTATAGCCGTCCTGGTCCATGATCGCCAGCCGCTTGACGCGGTTGGTCTGCAGGCCGCTTTCCGACACATAGACAATGCGGGTGTCAAAGTAACCGCTTTCCCCGGTCAGCCGTTTATAGATCGCATCCGCCATCATATGGGCGATGCGGCGCCAGTTCTGCGGCGTGGTATAGTAGCGCAGGCCGATCATCTGGCCGCTGGCGAGCACATCCCACAGGCGGAATTCCACCTTCACCCGGCCGTCTTCCTGCAGGGACACCTGACCGGTGACCAGGGCCTGGGCGCCGATGGAGCGCCAGTTGGGGAATTTGGGCCGGCTGCCCGGCACTTCCCTGAAGAAAGCGGCCCGGTCGATGGTGCGGAACAGGCCGGAGCGTTCCAGGTCGGCACTGACCACCCGGGCGATATTCTGGCCGATATCATTAACGGTACCGCCGGTATTGAGCTGGCGTCCGTCCCCTTCCAGATCCTTGATGGCAATGGGCAGTGGATCCGCATGTCCCTTGGTAATATCCACCCGGAGCACCGCATGGGCGCTGCTCACGGCCAGGATAAGGCTGAATACAGACAGAAATACCAGTTGTACAAACTTCACGCGACTTTCTCCATTCGTTTCCATTTAACCGGTCAGGAACTCTTTCGGGTCGAAATACAATTCCATTTCCCGCCACAGTTCATATTTTTCCTTGGGCAGTTCATAAGGTACGCATTTACGCACCGCCCGGAGGGCGCTTTCCGCTGCCGTGCGGTAAAATTCCTGGCCCGGCTGGTTCATGCGCCCCTGGTCCTTCACTTCAGGCGGCCTGGCCATTGTGCCGTCCGGCCGGAGCCAGACCTGCACGATAATCAACAGGTTTTCCGCATCCCGGGCGCCGGCCGGCACATTCCAGCATTTGCGGTCATAAATCTGTTTTGCCACCGCCTGCCCGAGGGTCATCATCTGCTGTTCAATCTCGATCTGGGTCATCGGCTGCGGCTGGTCATAGCCTTTTTCCTCCAGGATATCGCCGATGGACTTTTCCTCTTCCTGCCGCTTGTCCAGCAAGGCTGCCACTTTTGAAATCTGGAACCGGCTCGGCGGACGCGGTTTGGCCTTTGGGGTCACCTTGGGCGCACGTGTCGCCACCTGCTGCGGTTCAGGTTTCTTTTCTGGTTTTGTCGCCGGTTTCTGTTTCACATCCGGCAGGGGCATGTCGGAGGCCATTTTCGGCGGTTCCGGCGGCATTTCCACCTTGCGGGTCGGTTTTTTCTTCTCTTCCTTCTTCTCCTCGGCCTTTTTCTCTGCCTTGGGCGGCTCGATCTTCAGCTTCTGCTCCTCGCCAATCTTGACCATTTCCACCGGAATGATGGTCATTTCCGTCTGCGTTTCGTCTCTGAGCGCCGGCAGGCCGACAACGGCCACCACAATCAGCATCACGTGCATCAGACCGGATATGATCAAAGCGTCGCGCACGTTCTCTCCCGGCTACTGATCAAGCGTATCGGTCACGAGGGCGACGCGGGAATAGCCGGCCGCATTCATCACCCCCATCACCTTCATCACGGTGCCATAGTCCACCGCTTGGTCGCCGTGGACATAGATGCGGTCATCGGTCCGGTTTTCGAAAATCACCTTGAGGCGCGGCACCAGCTCGGAAAGGCGGACTTCCTCGTCCTGAAGATAAATCTTGCCTTCCTTGTCGATGGTGATGGACAGGGGCTTGGTATTTTCCGGCAGCGGCTTGGCCTGGGAGCTGGGCAGGTCGATCGGCACACCGACGGTCAGCAGCGGCGCGGCCACCATGAACACCACCAGAAGCACCAGCATCACATCCACAAAGGGCGTGACGTTAATCTCGCTCATGGCCCGATGGCGGCGGCGAAAACCGCTGCGGTGATGGTGCGGCTGATGGTTCATAGGCCCGGCCATTAATGCTCCTCCTCGTCAAGCTGGCGGGACAGGATGGTGCCGAACTCATCGGCGAAGCTGTCCAGACGGTTGGCATAACGGCCCAGGTCGCTGGAAATCTTGTTGTATCCCACCACCGCCGGGATTGCCGCCACCAGGCCCATGGCCGTGGCGAACAGGGCCTCGGCGATGCCGGGCGCGACCACGGCAAGGGAAGAGTTATGGGACACGGCGATGGACTGGAAACTGTTCATGATGCCCCAGACGGTGCCGAACAGGCCGACGAAGGGCGCTGTGGAACCAACGGTGGCGAGGAAACTGAGATAGCTTTCCAGGCCTTCCATTTCCCGGCTCACGGTCACCCGCATGACCCGGTAGAGCCGGTCCTGGACCCCCATGGCGATTTTGCCGGTGCCGGACACGGAGCGCTGCCATTCCTTCATGGCCGCCACAAACAGCATGGCCATGGGATGGTCGGGATTGCGCCGCACCCGGTCAAACAGGTCCTCGAGGGAATTGCCGGACCAGAATTCCGCATCAAACTGGTCTGCCTGGGCGCTGATGCGGCGAATGCGGCGCACCTTGTCAACAATAATCGCCCAACACCAGACTGAAGACAGCAGCAGGATGATCATGACCGCCTGAACAATCCAGTCCGCCTGGGCGAACATGCCCCATAGGGAGAAATCGGGAATATTGCCGCCCAGTTCCACCGCTTCCACTGCATTCTGTTCCATACTTACGTCCTAACCCCGGAATAAATTAAATATGTTCAATCAGTTTCTTTATCTTTTCCGGCAGGCGTACCGGCCTGCCTGCCTTACCTAATACCCCCGCCTTGATCACGGCGGAAACCAGGAGATCTTCACCCCGGTAAATCTTCTGCCCCATGATGAGGCTGGCGCCTCCGGCCTTTTCGATCACCGTCCTGACCGTCAGCACCTCATCGAGGCGGGCCGGGCTGATATAGTCCACTTCCGCCCGGCGCACCACAAACTGGACATCATCATCCTGTTCAAAGGCCAGCATGCCCATCTGGTCGACCCCAAGGAGCCTGAGCATGTCGGAGCGGCCCCGTTCCAGATATTTCAGGTAATTGGCGTAATAGACGATCCCTCCCGCGTCGGTATCTTCGTAGTAGACCCGGACCGGCAGGATATGGACGCCCTGATCCAGCCTGCCGGCCAGGCTTTCAGAAAGACTATTGTCCAATTGTGGCGAAATTTCAGTCATCGTCCCCTTCATCGTTAATGTCGGGCAGGGTGAACTGGGCCGCACCCGCCGACTTCGGCACATCAAGGCCGATATGGGCAAAGGCCGCCGGTGACAGCATGCGCCCCCGCGGGGTACGCTGCACGAAGCCGATCTGGATCAGGTAAGGCTCGATAATCTCTTCAATGGCGTCGCGCGGTTCGGACAGAGCCGCAGCCAGGGTCTCGATCCCCACCGGCCCGCCGCCGTAATTGACACCGATACAGGTGAGGTAACGGTGGTCCATGGCATCGAGCCCGGCCGCATCCACCTCCATGCGGTTCAAGGCCTGGTCGGCAATCTTTTCATCTACTGCGCCGCTGCCGGCCACCAGGGCAAAGTCACGCACCCGGCGCAGCAGACGCCCGGCGATACGCGGCGTCCCACGCGCCCGCTTGGCCACTTCCAATGCGCCTTTTTTGGTCATTTCCACGCCCAGTACCCGGGCCGCACGGCTGACGATTTTTTCCAGGTCTTCCGGCCCGTAAAATTCCAGCCGGGTGGGAATGCCAAAACGATCCCGGAGCGGCGTGGTCAGCAGCCCGGAGCGGGTGGTCGCCCCGACCAGGGTGAAGGGCGGCAGGTCGATCCGCACCGAGCGGGCCGCCGGCCCCTCGCCGATGATCAGATCGAGATGATAATCTTCCATGGCCGGATAGAGGATTTCCTCCACCGCCGGATTGAGCCGGTGGATTTCATCAATAAACAGGATATCGTTTTCTTCCAGGTTGGTCAGCAGCGCCGCCAGGTCGCCGGCCTTGGAAATCACCGGGCCGGAGGTGGCGCGGAAATTGACCCCGAGCTCCCGGGCCATGATCTGCGCCAGCGTGGTCTTGCCGAGCCCCGGCGGGCCGTAAAACAGCACATGGTCCAGGGCGTCGCCGCGGGTGCGGGCGGCCTGGATGAAGATTTCCAGGTTTTCGCAGGCTTTGCGCTGGCCGATGAATTCCGCCAGCCGGGTCGGCCGGATGGTGCTGTCGAATTCATCTTCGGTGCGGGCAGTGCCGCTCACCAGCCTGCCCTCATCTTCACTCATTGACTCAACTCCTTAAGGCCGAGCCGGATCAGTTTCTTCACATCGGCCTCCTCGCCCAGCTGGCGGGCCACGGTGCTGACCGCCACATAGGCATCCGCCTGTTTATACCCCAGATGGACCAGGGCGGAAACCGCATCCTGGATCTCCCCGGCCGTTTCCGGCGACGACGCAGTTGCCGCCGCCCCATCGCCCTTGGCCCCCAGTTGCACCGGCGCCATGGCGAATTTGGCCACCTTGTCCTTCAGTTCATTGACGATGCGGGTCGCCACTTTGGGTCCCACGCCGCTGGCCCGCGCCACCGTGGTCTTGTCCTGGGCGGCGATGGACTGGGTCAGTTCGTCGGGCCCGGCCACCGACAGGATCGCCAGCGCCACCTTGGCGCCCACGCCCTGCACCGTCTGCAACAGGCGGAACCAGTCCCGCTCCAGCTCGCTGACAAAGCCATAGAGATGGATATGATCTTCACGCACATGGGTGTCGATCATCAGGGACACGGTCTCGCCCATGGTCGAGAGATGGTTGAGGGTGCGCCCGGAACAAAACACCAGATAGCCGACCCCGTTCACATCAATTACACACCAGTCCTCCCCCGTACTGTCCAATAGTCCCCGTAACTTGGCTATCACCTCTGCCGTCTCCCCGGTACAATAATCTGCGCGCCGGGCGGGGCGTTGAGCGCCTCCTCCAGCGGGTTTTTCTTTTTACTCATGGTAGAATGGAGCGAGCGGTGCCCGCCGCCGTTATGGGCATGACAGATGGCCACCGACAGGGCGTCGCCGGCGTCTTCGCCATTGACCTTGACCCCGGGCAGCAGCACACCGATCATGGCATGGACCTGTTCCTTGGCCGCATGGCCCGATCCGACCACCGATTTCTTGATATGGTTGGGGGTATATTCGGCCACCGGAATGCCGGCCATGGCCGGCACCAGCAACACCACGCCCCGGGCCTGGCCCAGTTTCAGGGTCGAGGTCGGATTCTTGTTGACGAAAGTTTCCTCGACAGCCGCGGAATGGGGCTCCCAGTCGGCAATGACTGACGTCAGGCCGTCATAAAGCTGTACCAGACGCTCGGCAAGCGAACAGGAAGCGTCTGAATGCACAATGCCGTTGGCCACATGGATCAGGCGGCTGCCCTCCACCTCTATGATGCCCCAGCCGGTCTTGCGCAATCCGGGATCAAGCCCGATCAGACGTTGCCTTTTGTTCACCCGTTCAGCTTCTCCAGGATTTCATCGGAAATTTCATAGTTGCCATAGACATTCTGCACGTCATCCAGATCGTCCATCACATCCAGCATTTTCATCAGCTTCTGCGCGTCTTCCTCGCTCACCTCGATAGTGTTCTGGGGTTTCCAGATCAGCTTGGAAGATTTCGGTTCGCTGCCCACGGCTTCCTCAAGCGCGGTGCTGACCGTGTTGAGGTCTTCCATGGCACAATAGATTTCATGGGTTTCATCATCGGACGCCACATCCTCGGCGCCGGCTTCAAGAGCCGCTTCGAACATGCTGTCCGCATCCATGACGGAAGAGTCAAAAATAATCTCGCCGACCTTGTCGAACTGGTAGGAGACGCTGCCGCTTTCGCCCATGTTGCCGCCGTTCTTGGCGAAGGCGGTGCGGATTTCGCTGGCCGCGCGGTTGCGGTTGTCGGTCAGCGCTTCAACGATAATGGCGATGCCGCCCGGGCCGAAGCCTTCGTAACGGATCTCCTCGTAATCATCGCCCTCACCGCCCTGGGATTTGTTAATGGCGCGCTGGATATTGTCCTTCGGCATACTGTTGGACTGGGCGTTTTTCACCGCCAGCCGCAGGCGCGGGTTGGAATCGATATCGACCCCGCCCATCTTGGCGGCGACAGTGATTTCCTTGCTCAGCTTGCTGAACAGGGAGGAACGTTTTTTGTCCTGCGCACCCTTGCGGTGCATGATATTTTTGAACTTGGAATGACCTGCCATGAGTCCACTTCTTTCTTACGTCTACTGGTCTTCTTCAGTGGGGCAGCGCGGCATGGAAACCGGCCGCCGGAAATTAGGTTTTCCCCCTTGTACTTCACCGAGTCTCTTTTGTGAACAGGGAAATGCAGAAATCCTGGATATGCCAGAACCTTGTGATGGTCCCTGCCTGCCTCGCACGCCATTCATTTTTGATATTCCCCCTTCCGTTTCATGCCCTTGCGTTCTTCCCATACGGGCTCTAGAGTTCGGAGATGGAAAAACACACTCTCGACTTCTGGTATGAATTCGCCTCCACCTACAGCTATCTGGCGGCGGAGCGTATCGAACCCCTGGCCCGGAAAAAGGGCGTCACTGTCAACTGGCGGCCGTTCCTGCTTGGCCCCATTTTCCATGCGCAGGGCTGGAACAGTTCCCCGTTCAAGATTTACAAGGTTAAGGGTGATTACATGTGGCGGGATATGGAGCGCCTGGCCGAACGCTACGGCCTGCCGTTCCGCATTCCCGTGGCCAATGAACTGCCCCAGCATAGTGTGCTTGCCGCCCGTGTGGCGCTCTGCCTGCCGGACGACGGGCCGCGAGCCGATTTCAGCCGCCGGGTTTACCGGGCGGAATGGACCGCCGACAAATGCATTTCCGATCCGGAGGTGATTACCGCTATCCTTGAAGAGATGGGGCTTGAAGCTCCGGCGCTTCTTGACCGGGCCACAACCCCGGACATCAAACAGGCCCTGAAGGACAATATGGACGAAGCCATCGCAAAAGGCGTCTTTGGCGCCCCCAGCTTCACGACCCCGGACGGGGAACTGTTCTGGGGCGACGACCGGCTGGAGCAGGCGCTGGAGTGGGTGGCGAACCATTAAAAAAGGCGGCCTTTCAGCCGCCTTCCATTAAGTCAGGCCGCTGTGACCAGCCCGTTCCTCACGTCGAGCATGGCAAGGCAGGCCTCGGCCACTTCCCGGCCCTTGATCACGAAATGATCACGGAAGAACTGACGATGCTCCTCCGTTTCATGAAAGTTATGGGGGGTGAGAACTGCCGACAAGACGGGTACGCCGCTGTCCAGCTGAACCCGCATCAGACCGTCAATGACCGCCGCCGCGACAAAGTCATGGCGGTAGATGCCGCCGTTGACCACGAAGGCCGAGGCAATCACCGCGTCATACGCGCCGCTCTCGGCCAGATCCTGGGCCAACAGAGGAATTTCGAAGGCGCCGGGCACTTCGAAAATCTCCAGATCAACCGCCTGACCGGCATGTTCACCGAAAAATGCGGCGCAGCTGTCATGGCAACGGTCGACAATATCGGCATGCCAGCGGGCCTTGATGAAGGCAACCTTTCGCGTTGCCGGGGTATTGGGGGATAATTTATCCATGGTTTGCTCCTTTTCAATTCAAGAAAACAGAACCAAGGCGTACGAAAATAGGAACGGGCGCAGACACGCACCGTTTTCTGCTTTCGCTCTCTTCCATCCGGACTATGACCGTCGGCTTCGGAGTTTCACCGAATCTGCTTGACCCATCTGCGATAAACCACAGGCAGATGGCGCTCGCGGGCTTGAGGCCTGAGCCCCTCACCGCCGGTGGGGAATTCCACCCCGCCCTGAGAACTCGCTCCGCACCATGCGGAGCTGGCTTCAGGCTAGCAAAAGCAACCGGGAATGTCGATATTACAAATCTGGCCTAAAGCTCAGGCATGCTCTCATGCAATCTCGCGCCAAGGCGCAGGGGCTCGATCCGTTTGGCGAGGCCGGTGCGATCGTCAGTCTCCACAAACACGCCGCACAGGGTGCCTTCGCCCATGGCCGGCGTGAAGCGGCCGGCGACCATCTTGCGGGTAAAGCGCTGCAGCGGCTCTTCCTTGTCCATGCCGATTACCGAATTATAATCGCCGCACATGCCGGCATCGGTCTGATAGGCGGTGCCGCCCTCGAGAATCTGGGCGTCGGCAGTGGGCACGTGACTGTGCGAACCAACCACAAAGGAGACCCGGCCGTCACAGAAGTGGCCCATGGCCATTTTTTCCGAGGTGGCCTCGCAGTGGATATCGACCAGGATGAAGCTGACGGTGTGGCCGAGCCGGTGCTTGCTGAGTTCCGCCTCGACACAGGCAAAAGGGTCGTCCAGCGGGTCCATGAAAATGCGGCCCATGGCGTTGATCACCAGCGCCGTGCGCCCGCGGGAGACCTCGTACAGTCCGGCGCCGATGCCGGGCGTACCCTTGGGGAAATTGATGGGGCGGATCAGGCGTTTTTCCTGGCTGATGAACTGGGCGGTTTCTTTCTGGTCCCAGACATGGTTGCCGGTGGTGATGGCGTCGACACCGATCTCCAGCAGCTGGTCGCAGATCTTGCGGGTGATGCCGAAACCGGAGGCGGCATTCTCGCCATTGACCACCACCAGGTCCAGTTTCAGCTGCTCGCGCAGTTCGGGCACCTTTTCCAGCACCAGCGTGCGGCCGGAGCGGCCGACAATATCACCCAGGTATAAAACTCTCACAAATCGCCTTTCCGTCCGTCAGTCGTCGAACCGGTAAATCTTCTCTTCGGTAATAATCATGTCCAGCGGCTGGTCATGCACATCGGCAAAAACATCATCCCGCCTCTGCCCCTCGAAGGCAAGGCCGATGGTCAGCAATTCCTCGTTCTGGCTCCGGTAGGCATGCAGGGTGCGGTCGTAAAAACCGCCGCCATAGCCGAGCCGGTGCCCGTCCCCGTCAAAGGCCAGCAGCGGCACCAGCATCACGTCCGGCATGACTTCGTGGCAGCGATGATCCGGCTGTCTGGTGCCATGGCCGCCGTCCTCCAGCGGATGCACCATATCCCATTCGCGGAACTTGAGCGCATGGTCCCTGGCCACAATCACCGGCAGGGCGACGCGAAAATGGGCCGCATGCAACGCGCTGAGGCTGACCAGGCAATCCAGCTCGCTGCCCAGCGTGTGATAGCCGGCGACAATATCCGCCTCCTCCAGTTCCGGCAGCAGCAGCAGTTGCGAGGCCACACGGCGGGCGGCGTCCTCGCCGCACTGTTCCTTGAGCTCGAGCCGGTGGGCGGCAAGTTCGGTACGCAGCTGTTTCTTTGTCGTCATTCTCGGACCAGTATCCTGATTATCGGTAAATTAAAGAGCGCGGGACCATCGCTGCCGTGATTTTATGTTTAATCCTCCGGAACCTGATAGACAGGTGGGCGCCGTATAAAGAGACCACGGTCTCCACAGGGACAGCTCCCCGGATGAAAATTATAGCCCCAGGGAATAAAGAAAACCACGCACAGGGCAGTAACCCGCGCAGACCCTATATGTAGGGAGGATCACCCCAAAGAGCAATGGGGGAAATGAAAGAAGCGCCGGAATCGATCTGTCCCGGCGCTTCCTGTATAATTATCCCGAAAAAGTTACCCGGCGCGGATTTCCGCGAGAAACTCGTCCACCAGTCCCTGCAGCGTGGCCGCCTCCTTGGACAAATGGTCCGACGCCGTCAGAACATCGGACGCCGCATGTTCCGTTTCCTGGGCAAGATTGCTCACATCGGTCACATTGCGGCCGGCGGTTTCGGTGCCGTTGGCGGCTTCCAGCGAATTGCTGCTGATTTCCTGCATGGCGGCGGTCTGCTCGTTCATGCTGGCCGAAATGGCGGCGAAAATTTCATTCAGTTCCTTGATGGTCAGGGATATCTCCTCGACCGCGGCAACGGACCCGCTGGTTGACTCCTGCATTTCGCTGATATTGCGCCGGATATCCTCGGTGGCGGCGGCCGTCTGGCTGGCCAGGTTCTTCACTTCCGAGGCGACCACAGCGAAGCCCTTGCCGGCCTCACCGGCGCGGGCGGCCTCGATGGTGGCGTTCAGCGCCAGAAGGTTGGTCTGCTCGGCAATATCCTGGATCAGCTGGATGATGTTGTTGATCCGGTCGGAACTGTCCGCCATGTGATTCACACGTTCCGTGGCGTTACCTACCAGGCCCATCGCATTCTCAGAGGATCGGCTGGCATTGCCGAGCCGCTGGGCAATTTCCTTGATCGAGGCGGACATTTCCTCGGCCGCCCCGGCCACCAGCTGAACATTCTGCCCGGCGTCGGTGGTCGCCTTGCTGGCGGAAAGGGACACCCGGTTCATATTGTTGGCGGATGAACTCATGGATTCGGAGGTGGCATTGAGCTCCGCTGCGGCACTGGCAACAGTCTCGAGCACCTTGCCGACGCGCTCCTCAAAGCGTTCAGCCATCTGCAGGCGATCGGCCTGGCGACGAGCCGCAGCTTCTTCCTTCTGCTTCTGCTCTTCTTCCATCCGTTGCTGTTCGGCGGCGAGTTTTTCTTCCTGCTGGCGGCGTTTCGCTTCCTCTTGCTCGACACGGGCCTTCTCGGCCTGCCGTTCCAGCTCCACCCGCTCGATGGCGTTGGCTCGGAACACTTCGACCGCCCGGGCCATATCACCCACCTCGTCCTGGCGTGAACCGCCCTGAACGTCCACCGCGAGGTCACCGTCCGCCAGGCGGATCATGGTATCGGACAGGACATTCAAGCCGCCGGTGACATTGCGGGCCACCACCACCGAGACGATCCCGGCGACCAGCAGGCCCAGCCCGGCCACCGCCAGGGTAATGAACAGGGTGTCATTAAAGGCATCCTGAACATCGTCCAGATAGAGGCCGCTGCCAATGATCCAGCCCCATTCCTTAAAGCCCTGAACATAAGAAATTTTCGCGACCGGCTCGTCAAATCCGGGCTTCGGCCACATGTAGGCGACAAAGCCTTTGGAATCGCGTTTGACGACCTCGACCATTTCGTTAAAGAGATAGACACCTTCAGGATCCTTGAAGCCCGAAATGTCCTTGCCGTCGAGGGCCGGCTTGGTGGGATGCATGACCATATTGGGATGCATATCATTGATCCAGAGATATTCCACACCATCATAGCGCATGTTTTTAACCGCCAGCATGGCGGCCGCCTGGGCTTCTTCCCGGGACATGGCGCCTTCCGCTTCCAGTTTCTGGAACCGGTCAAGAATACTGTAGCCCAGCTCCACAACACCGCGCACCTTGTCCTTTCGGTCCGTCATCATGACGGTCTTGGACGTGGAGAGGAAAAAGATGGTCAGCCCGACCAGGACAAGGGTAAAAATAACAACCGGCAACCAGATCTTTGGCCCGACTTTCAAGCGATTTATCATTTAGGCAACTCCTAGCGCCACGAATAAAGGGGGCAGGAAACAAATGTTCCTTCCCCCACAATAAAATTAGAATCCACTAATTTTATTTATTAGCCATTCGTTAATTTATCGTATACAACAGCACGAATGTACCGGCAGAATTGCACAAAGGCGCGAACCCGGGATTCTTCCGTCCCGGATATTACGCAAGAAGGGTACCAAAAAAGGGAAAAGCGGGAATGGAAGGCCGTCTTCGGGAGCGACCTAAACCCCTTCCAGGGTACGGGCGAGGTGTTCGACTTTCTTGACCGCCTGGGCCAGGGTTTTCTCGTAGATAGCCGGGCTGTCAAGATCAAGAGCGCCGTTCTTCACATCATCCAGTTCGTCGGCCAGCAGGATCGCCGTCATCAACAGCAGTCGGTTGTCGGTGATGGCACCCATCTGCGACTTGAGCTGATCGGCCTTGGCGTCGACAAAGTCCGCCAGGTTGCGCAGCCGGTCTTCCTCGCCGTCGCGACAGGCCAGGTGATATTGCTTGTTGTTGAAGGTGACAATGATCTCGGCCATGAAGTGCTCCCGCCCGCAAAATTGATATCCGGATGATTCCGGGGGTGATTCTAGTGAATGGTTTCCGCCTCGATCAGGCGATCAAGCTGCCGCAAGGTGTCGTCCAGCTCCCGGTCGGCCGATTCGGCCCGTTCCTGAAGTTCCTGATGCTCCATTTCGAGAATTTCATACTGCTGTTTGAGCTTGGTGACCGCGTCCCTGAGCTGGCGGTTTTCGGCTTCCAGGCGGTTCATCCGGTCCTCGGCTTCTGCGCCCGATTCCCCGCCATCCCGCTTGCCTTTGGCCCGGACATCAAGGGCGGCGCGCTCCAGACGGGTCAGCGCCTCATCCAGTTCTATCCTCAGTTTATCCGCGTTTGAATTGTCTTCCTTGAACGGCATTTCCATTACCCCTTTACGACCGTTTCCAGCCGCCAAAATTATATTTGCAAGCCTAGACTCATTTCCACGTGAAAATCCACTTAAAACGATTTTCAGGGCATTTTTTCCGCAAAACGACCCCGAAATCATCAAAAAAGGCAAAATTAACCGTAAGATTCCGCAAATCGGTGCAGAAGAATGTTGACGGGGGAGCCGCTTTTGTCCATTGTGCCCGCGATCCAAGACAGAGTACTCGAATTCTTTGACATTATAGTAGACCGGCAAGAGGAATATGACTGTAACACACGGCGATATGGCCAACACGATCCGTGCCCTCAGCATGGATGCCGTACAGGCTGCAAATTCAGGTCACCCGGGTATGCCCATGGGCATGGCAGATGTGGCTACCGTACTTTTCACGAAACACCTGAAATATGATCCGAAATGGCCCGAATGGCCGAACCGCGACCGCTTTGTCCTGTCGGCCGGTCACGGCTCCATGCTGCTCTATTCCCTGCTGTATCTGACCGGCTATGAAAACCCGACCCTGGAAGAAATCAAAAACTTCCGCCAGCTGCACAGCCCGTGCGCCGGACATCCGGAATATATCGAGCTGGCCGGCGTGGAAATGACCACCGGTCCGCTGGGCCAGGGCCTGGCCACCGCCGTCGGCATGGCGCTGGCGGAACGGCTGAGCAACGCCCGCTGCGGTGACGTCATTGATCACCATACCTATGTGCTGGCCGGCGACGGCTGCCTGATGGAGGGGATCAGCCACGAAGCCGTCTCCATGGCCGGCCACCTTGGCCTCAACAAGCTGATCGTGCTGTGGGACGACAACAGCATCAGCATTGACGGCAACACCGACATCACCACCAGCGACGACCAGGTTGCCCGCTTCCAGGCCCACAACTGGCACACCATCGCCATCGACGGCCATAATCCGGATGAAATTTCCGCCGCCATCGAGGAAGCCCAGCAGGCCGACAAGCCGACCCTGATCGCCTGCCGCACCACCATCGGCTACGGCGCCCCCAACAAGCAGGGCACGGCCGCAACCCACGGCGCGCCGCTGGGGGATGAAGAAGTGGCCGCCGCCCGCGATTTCCTCGGCTGGCCCTATGCGCCGTTCGAAGTGCCGGACGAGATCATGAGCGCCTGGCGCGACGCCGGCACGCGCAGCCAACAGGCCGCCAGCGACTGGAAAACCGCCTGGGACGGGCTTGATAGTGACATCCGCGCCGACTTCGAGCGTCGCCTGAACAAGGAGCTTCCGGCCGGCCTCACCGACGCCATCAACGCCTATAAAAAGCAGCTCGCGGCCGAGCCCAAGAAAGTGGCGACCCGCAAGGCGTCGGAAATGGCGCTCGGCGTGATCAACCCGATCATGAGGGAAACCATCGGCGGCTCAGCCGACCTGACCGGCTCCAACAACACCAAGACCGCCGACATGACCCCGGTGACCCGTGACGACTTCTCCGGGCGCTACATGTATTATGGCGTGCGTGAATTCGGCATGGCCGCAGCCATGAACGGTCTGGCGCTGCACGGCGAATATATGCCCTACGGCGGCACTTTCCTGGTGTTTACCGATTACTGCCGCCCGGCGATCCGCCTTTCCGCCCTGATGAAGCAGCGCGTGGTTTACGTGATGACCC
Organism: Emcibacter nanhaiensis; assembly: GCF_006385175.1. Lineage (NCBI taxonomy): Bacteria > Pseudomonadati > Pseudomonadota > Alphaproteobacteria > Emcibacterales > Emcibacteraceae > Emcibacter > Emcibacter nanhaiensis. The sequence goes on along the minus strand of NZ_VFIY01000005.1, from coordinate 665,458 downwards.
ACGACAGCATCGGCCTTGGCGAAGACGGTCCGACCCACCAGCCGATCGAGCATGTGGCATCCTTGCGCGCCATGCCCAATGTGGCGGTCTACCGCCCGGCTGACGTGGTGGAAACTGCTGAATGCTGGCTCGCTGCCCTCGAGGACAAGGAACGCCCGAGCGTGCTGGTGCTGAGCCGCCAGAACCTGGAGCAGGTTCGCCTCACGCATACCGATGACAATCTGGCTGCCAAAGGCGGCTATGTGCTGAGGGACGCCGACGGCAAAGCCACGGCAACCCTGATGGCCACCGGTTCCGAAGTGGAGCTGGCGCTCAAGGCCCGCGAAGAGCTGCAGGCCGCCGGCATTCCCACCCGCGTCGTATCCCTGCCCTCATGGGAGCGTTTTGACGAGCAGGACGACGCTTACAAGGCCGAGGTTCTCGGCACCACCGCCGTTAACGTAGCCATCGAAGCCGGCAGCACCCAGGGTTGGGAACGCTATGTCGGCCGCGACGGCATCGTCATCGGCATCGACCGGTTCGGCGCTTCCGCCCCGGCCGGTGAACTGTTTAATTATTTCGGGCTGACGGTGGACAACATCGTCAATGCTGTCAAAAGCAAGGTTTAACTGTCTAACTCAACGGAGATTACACTTATGACAACTCGTGTAGCAATCAACGGTTTCGGTCGTATCGGCCGTCTTGCCCTGCGGGCCATTTACGAATCCGGTCGTACCGACATCGAAGTGGTCGGCATCAACGATCTTGGTCCGGTGGATATGAACGCCTACCTGCTGAAACGTGACTCCGTGCACGGTCCTTTCCCGCATGATGTGAACGTCAACGACGACGTCATCAACCTGGGCCGCAACGACATCAAGGTGACTGCAGAGCGTAACCCGGCCGACCTGCCGTGGGGCGACCTGGGCGTGGACATTGTTTACGAGTGTACCGGTATCTTCACCCACCGCGACAAAGCCAAGGCGCACCTCGACGCCGGCGCCAAGAAAGTGCTGATCTCCGCCCCGGGCACCGAAGTTGACCTGACCACCGTGTATGGCGTGAACCACGACAAGCTGGAAGCCGGCCACACCATCGTGTCCAACGCCTCCTGCACCACCAACTGCCTGGCCCCGGTGGCCCAGGTCCTGAACGACCTGGTTGGTATCGAAAAAGGCTACATGACCACCGTGCATGCCTACACCGGCGACCAGCCGGTGCTCGACACCCTGCACTCCGACCCGCGCCGCGCCCGCGCCGCCGGCCTGAGCATGATCCCGACGTCCACCGGTGCCGCCAAGGCTGTTGGCCTGGTTCTGCCGGAACTGGCCGGCAAGCTGGACGGTTCCGCCGTTCGCGTACCGACACCGAACGTGTCCATGATCGACCTGAAATTCGTGGCCAAGAAATCCACCACCGCCGATGAAATCAACGCCGCCATCCAGGAAGCCGCCAACGGCCGCCTGAAAGGTGTTCTGGCCTATATCGACGAGCCGAGCGTCTCCATCGACTATAACCACGATGCCCACAGCTCAAGCTTTGACTCAAGCCAGACCAAAGTCATGGACGGCACCCTGGTGCGGGTGCTGAGCTGGTACGACAACGAGTGGGGTTTCTCCAACCGTATGTCCGACACTGCCAACGTCATGGCGTCCCTCTAACCCAACCGGGGGAGCCTGATGGCTGCATTCAAGAACATCGAAAGCCTGGGCGCGCTTGACGGCAAGCGCGTCCTGGTTCGTGCCGACCTCAACGTCCCGATGAAAGACGGCGAGGTCACCGACGACACCCGCATCCGCTCCGTGACACCGACCATCCAGGCGCTGGCAGAAAAAGGCGCCCGGGTCATCGTCATGTCCCACTTCGGCCGTCCCAAGGGCCAGGTGGTGCCGGACATGAGCCTGGAAGTGCTGGGCCAGCCGCTGGCCAATATCACCAAGCTGCCGGTCGCCTTCATCAATGAATGCATCGGCGACGATGTGGTGGAAACCATCGACGCCATGGAAAACGGCTCCGTGCTGCTGCTGGAAAATGTCCGTTTCCACGCCGGCGAGGAAAAGAACGACCCCGAGTTCGCCAGGGCGCTGGCCGCCAACGGCGACGCCTATGTCAATGACGCCTTTTCCTGCTGCCACCGCGCCCATGCCTCCACCGAAGGCGTGGCCCACCTGCTGCCCAGTGCCGCGGGCCTGGCGCTGGAAGCGGAACTGGTGGCGCTCGAGAACGCGCTCGGCAACCCGCAGCGTCCGGTTGCGGCCGTGGTCGGCGGGGCGAAAGTCTCGACCAAGCTCGACGTGCTGACCAACCTGGTGGCCAAGGTGGATCACCTGATCATCGGCGGCGGCATGGCCAATACCTTCCTTGCCGCCCAGGGCGTCGATGTGGGCAAGTCACTGTGCGAGCATGACCTGGCCGACACCGCCCGGGATATCCTGTCCCGCGCCGAGGCCGCCGGCTGCAAGATGCACCTGCCGACCGACGTGGTGGTGGCCAGGGAGTTTGCCGCCAATGCCGAGAACCGCACCTGCGGGCTGGACGACGTGCAGGGTGACGAAATGATCCTGGATGTGGGCGCAGACTCCGTGGCGGCGCTTTCCGCCGCCCTCAAAGAGTGCAAGACCCTGATCTGGAACGGCCCCATGGGCGCCTTCGAGATCGAGCCGTTCGATAAAGCCACCGTGGCCCTGGCCCGGGCGGCCGCCGAACTGACCGAAGCCGGCAGCCTGCTCAGCGTGGCCGGCGGCGGCGACACGGTCGCGGCGCTCAACCATGCGGGTGTGGCTGACAAGTTCACCCATATTTCCACTGCCGGCGGCGCTTTCCTGGAATGGATGGAAGGCAAGGAGCTGCCGGGAGTGAAAGTTCTCGAAGTATAGCTTTTGTTAAGGTCCCGGACTTATAAGGTCCGGGATTTTCATTATAAAACAGTATCGTATGAAAAATACACAGCCAGAATTAAAGATAGAGATAACGAGGTAAATGACATGAGAATGACACGCAAGGTAAAGCAGATCCTGTCTTACTATGAAAGCGACAATCCCGGCACCAAAGCCAACCTGGCCCGCATCCTGATGAACGGCAAGCTCGGCGGCACCGGCAAAATGATCATCCTGCCGGTTGACCAGGGCTTCGAACACGGCCCGGCCCGCAGTTTCGCGCCTAACGCCCCGGCCTACGATCCGCATTACCATTACCAGCTGGCCATCGACGCCGGCCTCAATGCCTATGCCTCTACCCTCGGCATGCTGGAAGCCGGCGCCGACACCTTTGCCGGCCAGATCCCGACCATCCTTAAAATCAACAGCTCCAACAGCTGGGCCATGACCAAGGACCAGTCCGTGAACGCTTCCGTCAATGACGCCCTGCGTCTCGGTTGTTCCGCTGTCGGTTTCACCATGTACCCGGGCTCCGAGTTCGCGCTCGAGCTGATGGAAGAATTCCGCGAAATCGCCGAAGAAGCCAAGGCTGCCGGCCTGGCCGTGGTGCTGTGGTCCTATCCGCGCGGCGGCAAACTGACTTCCGCCGGCGAGACCGCCATGGACGTGGGCGCCTATGCCGCTCACCTGGCCGCCGAACTGGGCGCCCATATCATCAAGGTGAAACTGCCCTCCGATCACCTGGAGCAGCCGGAAGCCGAGAAGGCCTTTAAAGAAGCCAACATCGACATTTCCACCCAGGCCGCGCGCGTGAAAGAGGTCATGCGTTCCGCTTTCAACGGCCGCCGCATTGTGGTATTCTCCGGCGGCGCCAAGAAAGGCGCCAGCAGCGTCTATGATGACGCCCGTGCCATCCGCGACGGCGGCGGCAACGGTTCCATCATCGGCCGCAACACCTTCCAGCGTCCGCGCGAGGAAGCGATCGACATGCTGAACAAGATTATCGCAATCTACAAAGGCCAGGAATAAGACCTGCTGGGAGACCCAAGCACAATAAAAGACCAGGCTTATTTCTGAACACCCCGTCTTCGGGGGTAGATGTCTGAGGGACGACCGGGCTCGCGCAAGCGGGCCCGGTTTTTTTGTTGATCCAATAAAATATTTACGAAACAACCATTTAGAAAATTAATTGACATCCAAAAATATTGCGCACTCGCTCGCATTGCATGATTCAACCATTGAATGTATAATATACTGAATTAAATATTAGGGGGAGAAGGCAATGGAGGAACAATTAAAGGATGCTGTTCAATTGGCATCTCAAACAGGTCGTTTAGACTTTGTTTCCTCATTGTTAGCTGCAATTTCCCTTCTCACAATATTTGGCGGTATCTTCGCCTTTTTGAATTTACGATCCAATGCCAAAAAAACAGCAGAGAAAGTCGCTACCGAGATAGCCGAGCAGAAAGCAGAAGAAATCGCCAATAAATATATGCAAGATAATATTGGCAAAATTATAGAAGATTATAGCGAATTTATTGAAAACCATGTAAATGCGTCGGTTGCAGACCAGATTGCTCAAGCACAGGAAGGAGGCGAAAATGGTCGTTAATATCTTTTCATTGATCAATGAATTCCAAGACCGCTATCCTGTGGATGTTAACGGTTTAGCGAGAGCTTTAGGCATAGAAGTTAATTATGCTTATTTAGGTAAAGATGTCTCTGGCATGATTGAACGCACGAATACGGGCAGTTACCGTATTACGGTAAACGAAAATGATCCGCGAACAAGGCAGCGTTTTACGATTGCCCATGAGTTAGGTCATTTTATTTATCATAAAGATAAAATGGGCGAAGGTATTGATGACGACAGGATGTACAGAAGTACCAATGTCGGCAAATACCACAACACAAATATTGGCCCCAGAGAGGAAACTCAGGCAAATAAATTTGCGGCTAGTCTACTTATGCCAATGGATATCATCAATCAGCTTAAAAGCGACGGCATAAATGATTGCGGTATGTTGGCAGACATGCTTGACGTATCTAAACACGCTATGTGTATACGTCTTGGTGAACCTTACGAAGGGTAAATCATCTCCTATGTAATTGCCAGCAAGTCTACTGTAGCATGCAACGATGACGAATGATTTATGCAGCTCGATTGTCTGAAGTAGTATCTCTTGATTGCCAGATTTTAGTTAATCGAAATGCGGCCTCAATTGATGCAACCCTACAAAGAACATTTATCCCCTTAACCTCGCTGGTATCGATTGCCTCAAATAGGAAGTATCCTGTGAACCCAAGGTGTTCCGCCCCAGAGTCAATAATCGTTTTGCGCGAAAGAGTTGCAATGTGTATATTAGTGCCATCAGGCAGATAGGCACTTGCAAGGATTTCGTCCATGAATAAAACTCCCAGTTCTTATACGAAACCACGCATTTCGGCGAATGAACTCGCGTTGTACATGGTTTCCTCTGACACAGCACGGTTAAATATTATTGAGCGGGCTCACACCAAGCCCAAAGCTCCGATCATACGCTATCGAGATGTCAGACCCATCCTCTGTAACTATTTATCAGATCGCGATAGAAATGTGAATCGCCTAATTGATGCAGAGGCCATGTTCGAGCGCAGGTCACAAGACCCTTCTCAGTCGCCGCTTATGCAAAATGACGCGTCTAATTCAATAGACGTACTTCACTCCATCCAAAGGATGTCAAATAAATTAAGTCCTTTTAATTTTTCCCCAGCCCCAGATAAACAGCCTAAACTTGTTATTTCTGGGGTGCAGGTATCTGTGCGTGCAGATCTTTATGTACAAGCCAACATTAAAGGTACAATGCATAGTGGTGGCGCCATATTAAGAATGTCACAAGATGATGCGGATACTCCTACAGCGAAAAAAAAGCGTCAGGAAATGGGGTTTATCGTGGCGACACTCATCCGAATGCATTTAGACAATACAAATATTGGTGAAATTCCAATAGCAAACAAACTTTGCATGTCCATTGATGTTCAGCATGGAGAAGCATTCCAAGTGCCAACAGCAAATACCCAAAGACAACGAAATCTTGAATCCGCCTGTCAATTCATAGCCCGGCAATGGGATGCGTTCTAATCCGGCTAGCTAAGTATATAGGTCCCCAAAAAAGTCCCCCGGGGGAAGAGCCCGGGGGAAACCGTGGGAGGTCAGTTAGGGAGACGTGCAATCAGTCGCGGCAGACAATCCCCACAGGGTTTGTCCCTAGCCGTTGCTCCAGAAGCTGTAGACTATCAGTTTAATCATCTGATTAATTTTAATCAAGCGGTTAAATTGGGAACTTCTAAAGTTTTCCGGACCGGCCGCCGCGGAGGCACGCGTTTATTCGACGGCAAAGCAGGCGATGGCGGCTTCCACGGATTTCCGCATGGCCCGGTCCCGTTCCCCGTCAAGCGGCGGCGAATTGCCGAACAGGCTGCGCGCGGCGGACCGGGGCGGTACACCGAGGCAGCCGCTGCTGACAAACTGCATGCGGAAGCGGATCCGTTCCGGGGGGAAATGGGGCACGGCTTTTTGCACCAGAGCGCAGATCCGGTCGAAATTCTCGGACAGGTCGAGCATGATGGTGGAGCGAATACTGTCGTCGCCGTGGCTGACGACTTCGTCCAGCACCAGAAGCGCCCGCTCGGACGGATTGAAGGCGGCGCTGATCCACAAAGGGCCGATACAGGCTTCCATGACCTCGGCCAGCGACACTTCCGCTGCCTGTTCCAGGGGAATGGATTTTTCCTCCCAGGCTTTCATCATGAGGGCAACATTTTGATGTGCCACTTCCCTGATGAGCCCGCTGAGGCTGGAAAAATAATAGCTCACCAGGGCCGAATTGAGCCCGGCCTCGCTGGCGATATGGCGCAGGGTGGCCGAAGAAACCCCCTGGCTGATGATGATTTTCTCAGCCGCCGTCAGTAATTTTTCCCGGGCATCGCTACTGGCCATCCTCGTTTCCTCTCCATGCCCCTATAACTAATACTCAACTTGGGCCAATTGGCAATGGCTGTTTTCTCCGGCCACTGCCCCTACTTCAGCCAGTTCACTTCATAAAGGTCAAAGCGGCGGTCCTTGAAGTTGCGCACCGTGCCGGACTTGCGGGCGATCAGCAGGTCGTCCATGTTGAGGTCGGCAAAGATGATGGTTTCCGCGTTGCTTTCCGCCTCGGCCGCAATGCCATCCCGGGCAAAGGGAAAATCGCAGGGGGTGAAGATATGGCTTGAGGCATAATGAATGTCCATATTCTCCACATCCGGCAGGTTGCCCACCACCCCGGAGGTGACCACATAGAGCTGGTTTTCCACCGCCCGGGCCTGGCTGCAGTAGCGCACCCGGAGATAGCCCTGGCGTTCATCGGTGCAGAAGGGCACGAACAGGATCATCGCCCCCTGGTCGGCCAGGTGACGGGCCAGCTCGGGAAATTCTGAATCGTAACAGATCAGCACGCCGATCGGGCCGCAGTCGGTCTGGATCATATTGAGTTCGTCGCCGCCCTTCATATTCCACCAATATTCCTCATTGGGGGTGGCATGGAGCTTGGCCTGCTTGTGCACCTCGCCGCCGCGCAGGAAGATATAGCTGATATTTTTCAGATCCTCCCCTTCCAGGGTCGGATGAGTACCGCCGATGATGTTGATGTTGTAGCTGATGGCCATCTGGTTCATGGCCTTTACATAGTCGTCGGTATAGGAGGTGAGGCGCAGGGTCGATTCCTGGGGCGTGAGGCGGTTATCCTCGGCCGACAGCAGCGCCTGGGTATAGAGTTCGGGAAAAACCACGAAGTCGGCCCGGTAGTCGGAGGCGATATCGACGAAATATTCAATCTGGTTCATGAAATCCTCGAAGGACTTCACTTTCCGCACCTCAAACTGGACGCTGGCGACCCGGACCACGCCCGGCCGGTGGCGGCGCTGCTGCTTGGGGGTATTCTCCACATACAGGGCGTTGCGCCACACCATATGCACCGCATAATCGGCACTTTCCTTGTCGCCGACCAGATAGTTCCTGAGGATGCCGACCGGCTCAAACTCATTGCGCAACTGGAAGCCGATCACCATGTCGCGGATTTTCTTGTCCTGCACTTGGGCGAGATAGTCTTCCGGCGTCATTCCCTTGCGGGCATATCTGGCATAACCGGGCATGCGGCCGCCGAACACGATCCCCTTGAGGCCAAGCTGCACGCACAGCTTCTTGCGCATGTTGTAAAGCCGCTGGCCGATCCTGAGCCGGCGCATATCCGGATCGACGCAGACTTCCATGCCGTAGAGGAAATCCCCCTCGGGGTCATGATGGGTGGCAAAGCCCTTGCCGGTGATCTGCTTCCAGGTATGGGGACGCAGCGCCGTCTTTTCGTCGATGATGAAAGTGGCGGCATGGCCGACGATACGCCCTTCATAGATGGCGATAATCTGGCCCTCCGGGAATTTCTTGATGTGGCTCGCGATCATTTTTTCCGTGAAGCTGAATTCGCCGTAGACCTTGCGGTTCAGCGCAGTCATACCCGGCACGTCCTCCTGGGTGGCAGTGCGGATGAAAAGCTTCTGGCGTCTGATGATATTGCTCATGGCGGAACACACCGACTCATATTATTGCTGTTATCCGCACTATAGCCTTTTTAACGGCGGCTGACATCCATGTTTCACGCGCTTTGCCACAAAATTACCCTTGTTCGGGCCTAGCATTCCTGGCTAGTCTTCAGGGAGTAAAGGACAGGGGATCAAACCACATGGAAGAGCATTATCACGCGCTCACCTATCTTGCCAGCGTGCTGGCGGCGGCCTTTGTCGGCGGCGCCGTGTTCAAGAAGCTGAAACAGCCGGTGATGATCGGCTATATCATCGTCGGCCTGGTGCTCGGCCCCTCCGTGTTCGGCCTGGTCGGCAGCCGCGAGGAAGTCTCCCTGCTGGCGGAGCTGGGCATCCTGCTGCTGCTGTTTGTCGCCGGCATGGAACTGGACCTCAACAATTTCAAATCGGTGTCAAAAATTTCCCTGATCACCTGCGGCGCGCAGATCATCCTCGGGCTCGCGGTCATGTTCATCCTCGGCTGGCTGTTCGGCTGGCCGCTCAACCGCTCGGTGCTGATGGGCTTTGCCGTGGCCCTGAGCTCCACCGCCGTGGCGCTCAAGATCCTCGAGGACATGAACCTCAAGGAGACCACCATCGGCCACTCCAGCCTCGGCATCCTGATCGCCCAGGACCTGGCCGTAATCCCCATGATCCTGATCATCGGCGCCATGAATACCGCCGAAGGGTTCAATTACTGGGGCATGGCGCGGCTGGTGATCGCCGTCGTGCTGATGGGCGGCCTGATGTATGTGCTGACCCGGAAGCCGCGGGCGTTCCTCCGCCTCTGGGCCCGGTTCGAGCGCATCAAGGGCGAGGCCATGCAGGGACAGGCAGCCATCACGGCGCTCGCCTTCTGCTTTACCGCCTCGGCCGTGGCCGGCTTTTTCGGCCTGTCGGCCGCTTACGGCGCCTTCCTGGCCGGGATTGTGCTGGGCCATACCATGAACCGGCACGAGCTGGAGGAGCATACCCGGCCGATCTTTGACGTGATGATCATGGTGTTTTTCCTGTCCATCGGCCTGCTGATCGACCTGCAGTTCCTGTGGGACCACCTGCTGGCGGCGCTGACCGTTCTGTTCCTGACCATGTGCCTGAAAACCATCGCCAATGTGGCGATCCTGCGCTGGCAGGGCATGGACAAGAGCGAAGCCTATATGACCGGCGCCGTGCTGGCCCAGGTCGGCGAGTTTTCCTTTATCCTCGCCGCCATGGGCCTGGGCGCCGGCACCATCGACAATGACAGCTACAAATATGTGGTCGCCGTCATCACCCTCAGCCTGTTGTTTACCCCGCTGTGGCTCTATCTGGTCAAGCGCAATGAGAACCTGCCGCAGCTTGAGCTGGCCCTGCTCGCCGACCAGATCAAAAAACTGACCTTCAACGGTCACAATGGTGACGTTCGCCGGAGAGGTAACAAGGATCAAAACGAGCCACCGGCCTCCGACAACACACCCGACTAAAATCGCCCCCCTCTTCGCCTGTCGCTCTAAGTATATGATTTTGCAAAGGATTGCACGATTTCCGGACCGCCTCTAATTCTGTTGATTTTCAAATAGTTTAGGGTATAATTAGACTAATTATAAAAAACATCTGCATGTGCTGAAAAAATATAAAAGGGAGAGTTACATGTCCACAGAGGTCTCGACCGGGGCAGGCGGTCTGCGACAGCCCGCACTCGGCATAGTTGCCACGTTATTCCTTCTGATCCTTTCCTTCGCCGTCATCAAACTGAGTGGCAATATCTTCGCCACCTGGATCGCCTTCCTGTTCATGTGCTGCGTGCCGACACAGATGCTGATGGCACTGGCCTGGCACACGGACCTGCCCAAATTTGCCGCCGGCCTGACCCAGCCGGTGAAAGGCCTTGTCTTCCTCCTGATGACCCTGGTGGCGGGCGCCATCGTCGCTGCCCTGGCCGTTGCCGTCATTGGCAAAGGACATACGCCGCCGACACCGCCGCTGATCATGTTTATTATCTTCAGCGTGGTCTGCACCTTCTGGGTGATGGCCCTGTGGCGGCTCTATCCCTTTACCCTGATTTTCAAAAACCCCATGGTCGCGGGCATTGTCGGCCTGGTGACCGCCTATGTTGTTGCCTGGGTGCTGTTTGTCAGCCTGTTCAATTTCTCTTTCCTGGCCGGCGCACCGGTTTATATCGCCGAACAGGATCCCGGCGGCGCCTTTATGGCCTGGGATGTGCTGACCTTCGCGGTCACCACCGTCGCCGCCATCATGATGTGCACCCTGTTCGACTTCTGGCCGGTCACCGCGCTGAACAAATCCGGCAATCCCCTGCTGCACGGCCTGCTCGGCAGCCTCTATGTGCTGATCATTGCTGCAGCGGTAAAATGCTTTTGCACCTATATCCTGGGCATGGACCAGGTGGTCTATATGGTGACCGTGCCGATCAGTTTCATTTTTGCGGTCTTTGTGATCAACGTGCTGCTGGAAAGCAGCCTGTTTGCCGATGTGGCGCAACCATCCCGGGGCTTCCTGTCGCTGGGGGGTGCGGTCATCCTGACCATTGTCTGCAAACAGGTCTATATGGCCGCGGCACCGCTGCTGAGCGGCGACATGCCGGCCGGGCCACCGACCTATGCCCTCGACCTGTGGATCGCCGATGCGCTTCTGGCCATCACCTTCCCGCTGATTGTGGCCTTTTGCGATTATTTCAATTTCTGGCCGTTCCGGCGCTAAACGAACACCTCTCGAAAGTTATTTATAACTTTTGATCAACTCTCCCCCGTAGCAGTCCCCGGCTGCTACGGGATTTTTTTATCCTCCCCGGAACAGCTTTTTATTTGACCGGCCCCCGCTTTGCGATATCTATAGGCAAAGACACAGGAAGGACTCCATGGCAGACACACGGCTTTATCTGATCTCTCCGCCCCGCATCGATACGGAGGCTTTTGCCGCCCAGCTGACTGAGGCGCTGGAAGGCGGGGATGTGGCAAGTTTCCAGTTGCGCCTGAAAGGCATCCCCGATGTGGATATCGAGCGGGCCGCCAGGGTGCTGATGCCTATCTGCCATAAATATGATGTGGCCTTCCTGATCAACGACAATCCCAAACTGGTCCGTCGCCTGAAAGCAGACGGCGTTCATGTCGGACAGGGGGATACGCCCTATGCGGCCGCTCGCGAAATTGTCGGCCCCGACGCCATCGTCGGCGTGACCTGCCACAACAGCCGCCATCTTGCCATGGAGGCCGGGGAGGCCGGCGCCGACTATGTGGCCTTCGGCGCCTTTTTCCCCACCAACACCAAGGACGTCAGCCACCAGGCAGACAGGGAAATCCTGAGTTGGTGGACTGAACTGTTTGAAGTGCCCTGCGTCGCTATCGGCGGCATTACGGTGGAAAATTGCCGGGAACTGATCGAAGCCGGGGCTGATTTCATCGCCGTGTCCGGCGGGGTATGGAACCACCCGGACGGTCCGCGCGAGGCCGTCCGCCAGTTCAACCAAATCATTCAGGAGGTCTGACCGGCGGTCTCGAGCTCCCTCTGTTCCTGTTCCGCCAGGTGTTCTGCCAGGCGACGTTCACCATATTTTTGCCGGGCCGTTTCCCGACGGTGCCGCTTCCGCTGTTCCGTCTTGCGCCGGACCAGAAACAGGCCACCGCCACCGATCAGTCCGAGAAGCCCCAAGGGAACATGCAGGGCAACTTCTTCTTCCTCTTCTGCGGCAATGTTAAACCCCGGATAGGCGTAGCCTTCATAGTCCAGGGTCGCGCCCACGAGCAGATAGTCCCCGTCGCCGTCAAGCGTGAAGGGCAACACACCGTCCTCGGCCAGATCCAGCAGGGCATCAAGGCTCAGTATCTTGTTGCGGATAGAAAACTGGTCGGCATAGCCGTCCCATTGCTCTACCAGGGTCCGTCTGGTCACAGAATAGGCCGCCACTTTGTTGCCGGTTTCAGGGTCAGGCTTCAGGCCCAGAAAACTGCGGCTTTCACCATGATCGTGGCGTTCTTCCAGGCGGCGCCGGCTGGTGGCGGCAAAAAACCGGTCGGTACCGATCTGCAGCCGGGCAACCTCGATGGGGTTGGAATATATGTTGTAGACTTCGCGACTATAGCGCTGCTCCAGGGCCGGCGCTTCGCTGCCAACCAGGCTTTTGACCACGGTCCGGAGGGGCCGTCCGTCTTTTTCAGGACGGCCCCTGCGTTCCTTCATCTGCCATTGGTCGTTATCCCGGAAATGAAATGTCACAACCAGACGGGTCAGGGTCAGTTGCGGGTTATCTCCCCACTGTTCCCTGAGATCGAATTGTCCCGAATAGGGCTTGTCTCCGCTGATCAGCACCTCCTCTGGTGCAAGACTTATGCTGCCTTTCAAATCTGCAGCAAGCGCCGTCCCCACACCCGAAAGTGTAAAAAACGCGCCGACCAGCGACATTTTAATCCCATAAAATATCCGGTATTTCGCCACTTCTGCTCCAGCGGGAAAACCTCGACCTTCTGCCTATTTCCCGTAATGGGGGAAGTTTCTCTCCCGCCAGTTCTGCAGAAATTGTACCTGACAATGATATCCGATCCCTTAAAAATAGCTAAAACCTTATATGTCTTGTCTTACAGTCCAGCCGGGCTCGCCAATCTGCCAGTCGGTGGATGAACACAATATGAACAACCTTATTCAGGAGCGGTTCATGTGCCGCCCCCTATAAAGGGGACGCAACATTTTATTCCTCCCTAGAGTTATGTTGTAAAACTCCTGGCCGCAGCTTCCCCCCTGGCTGCGGCCTTTTTCTGTTTCAAACCGGGCCCGGCTATGGCAGCATGCGGAACATGACAGAACAAGCCCTTACAATACAGATATCCAAACTCCCTGCGGGAGCCAGCCTTGAAGATTGCTTCATGATCCGGCGCAAGGTCTTTATCGAAGAACAAGACGTTTCGGAAGAAGAGGAAATGGACGGCCTCGACGACCAGGCTGATCAGTATCTTCTGACCGTCAATGGAAACCCGGCCGCCACGGCCCGGGTCCGCTTTCCCGACCAACATAAGGGCAAGGTGGAACGGGTGGCCGTCCTGAAAGAATTTCGCGGCCTGCATCTCGGGGAAAAACTAATGGAGCGGATCATCGAAGATATCTCCGTGCGTGAAGGGATCAGGGAAATCCTGTTGGCCGCCCAGACACAGGTCATCGGCTTTTATGGAAAGCTCGGTTTTGAAGCCTTTGGGGAAGAATTCCTCGACGCCAATATTCCCCATTACTGGATGACGCGGCCGCCGCTGGGACGCCGAAAATGAAAAAGAGGCTGGCCGGCCTCTCTCCCTTCCCGGATGTGACCTACATCCTCAGAGTTTTACGTCTTTTACCCATTTTTCTGCAAGATTGCCGGTAATGGGAAATTTAAATTTTTCTCCCTGAAAGGCCTTGATCATCAGAATGATCCAGGCTGCAAGCCCAATCAACCCCACAATCGGCATCAAAGGTATTCCGATCACGGAAACCATCAACAGGATATAGATGATGTTCAGGCCACCGAACGTAACGATGGACTGCATGGCGTGAAATCTGACCGTCTGGTTTTCCTTTTCGATCAGAAAGAAAATCAGTCCGCTGATCCAGCCCAGCAAATAACATAAAAGACCCGCAACATTTTCCTCGATACCGGTACTCGTTTTCTCATTCATTTCCATCCCCTTCATCAAAGTAACCTTGAAAAGCTTACCTGTTTTTCGCCAGCCTTTCCAGTAGGGTTAACAAAAAGTTAACTTTCCTTCCACCACTTGATCCTGATGGCGTCATTGGCTACATCTGGGGCATGAAATATCCCGTCCTCTATAGTTTCCGGCGCTGCCCCTACGCCATGCGCGCCCGGCTGGCACTGGCTTATACCGGTGTTCGCTGCGAGCTGCGGGAAGTTGTCCTGCGTGATAAGCCGCAACAGCTGCTGGACCTTTCGCCCAAGGGCACCGTGCCGGTGCTGCAGCTGCGCGACGGCCGCATCCTGGAAGAAAGCTTCGATATCCTGAAATGGGCATTGTCGCAGAATGATCCCGCAAATTGGCAGCAGGACATGGACAGGACGGAAGAGCTGGTCCGGGACAATGACGGGCCTTTCAAGCAGGCGCTGGACAAATATAAATATGCCAGCCGTCATCCGGAGGAACCCCGGACTGCCTACCGGGCGCGGGGAGAGCAATTCCTGGCGAAATTGGATCATCGGCTCCGCCAGCATGACTTCCTGCTTGGCGACAAACCGGCCGCCGTCGACATTGCCATCTTTCCTTTCATCCGCCAGTTTGCCTTCGTCGACAAGGACTGGTTTGATCAAAGCCCCTATGAGGCGCTGAATAATTGGCTGAAATATCACCTGGAAAGTCCTCTGTTCCACAGGGTCATGAAAAAATATTCACAATGGCAGCCGGACCAGCCGCCCATATTTTTTCCTGACTGATCCGTCCTGACCTGAATCAATGATAGCGAACAGGTCTTGGCGCACTCTCAGGAAAGTGATATTGTTTTTGCAGGAGGGCAGGGTATGACCGCACTGAATATCGATACCGTGAATTATATTATTTCTCTGGCCCGCGAGGTTCAGCAACAGGCCCCGGAAATAATCGAAGAGGAACTGGCTGAATCCCATGACAGCGAATTCCTGACCAGTGATGACATTGCCCAGATTGCTGATGAGGGCAAAATGGAAGACCATGCCCAGGACAGCACCTACCAGGCCTTTGTTGCTGCCGTCGAGCGCATGAATGAAGAAGAACGCAACGAACTCGTCGCTCTGATGTGGGTCGGCCGCGGCACTTATGGCAAGGACGAATGGGATCTGGCTGTGGAGGCAGCCGCCGAAGCATCCAATGACCATACGGCAGACTATATGATGCGCACCCCCCTGCTGCCTGATCATCTGGAAGAGGGGCTGGCCCAGATGGAAGACCTGCTCGAGGAAGAATAAAGCCTGTCAGAATGGCGTCATGACCGTCGGGACCGCAGGTTTCATAGATTATTAACCATTTGTTGTGAATTTCACGTTATATTAGGCTAACTTTAATTTCGTCTTGGAATTAATGTGGATAACTATAAGTTTGAACCCAACGCAACGGTTTATAGCGCTTAATGAGTAACGACAGTCTAATTTTTCCTCCAACAGATTCGGAAAACCAGACTCATACAATCCTGGAGGATGTTCCCCTGACCGACCTGACGCGGATCCGGTCAAAACGTCTTCGTGAAATATTTCATTTCTGGCAGGATAACCTCGGCGTGAACCGTGTTCCCGCGTGGTCGACCTTCGATCCCATGGGCTTTACCGACCTGTTGCCGGCCATCAGCGTCTACAGCAACGAAGGGACACTCGAACAACCGGATTTCCTGCTGCGGCTGGAAGGGGAATTGAGTGCGAAGTTTTTCAATGTCCCGACCACAATGACCAAAGTTTCGGAAATCCAGACCCACAAGCAGAAAGATTATCTGGTCAATCACCTGGCGACGGCGATCCGTCAGGGAGAACCCAGTTATATTGTGCGAAACCTGGGCTGGAACAAAGGCAGGAACTATATTGAGTATGAAATCCTCAGCCTGCCGTTTGACAAAAACAACAACGGGATTGCCAATAAAGTCCTTTGCGCCAAGGTGTTCCGAAACAAGTTCAGCTCGCTGAATTCCTGAAATAACTTTCCGGTTGCCGGAAAGAAGCCTCCGCCACAGGAATGTGGCTTCCGAACCACCAAACTTGTTCGCCTGAAACGACTACGATACACTGTCGAAGATAGAGATACCTTTCGGGGTGATGTACTGTGGACCATAGCAAACTTGTTTTTCCCTCCAGAGAGGAAGAAACCACCAACTTCGTCGTTGCCGTGGAAAATCCGCTGCTGGACTATTCCCGCGTTCGGTCCCCCCGTCTCAGGGAAATACTGGACATCTGGGAAGCCGCCCGGGCGGAAGGAGAAGTGCCGGCCTGGAGCAGCTTCAACCCCATGGCGTTCCCGGACCTGCTGCCCACCATCAGCGTTTTCAGCAACGAAGGCTCTCCCGAGAAGCCCGATTTCTTACTCAGGCTGGAGGGCGATGTAAGTGCCGAACTCTTCAATACCCCGACGTCCATGACCAAAGTGTCGGAGATCGAAAGTTATGCGAAAAACACCTGGCTTCATAAACACCTGAACGCCTTAATCCGGAACAAAAAACCCATCTATATTATCCGCAACCTCGGCTGGAACAACGGACGAAATTACATAGAATATGAAATCCTGGCTTTGCCATTTTCAAACGCAGGCGGTAATATCGTTGACAGAATGGTCTCCTTCAAAATCTTCCATTCCGGCACCCTGTAATGAACGCCCTTTATTTAACCGCAGCGGGCGCCTGCTCAGGCCCGGACACACAAAGGACTTGCAAGACGGAGCCAACTAATTAGAATTTGATTCAGTACATAGATAAAATTGCAAGAAATGCGCCGCATGGTAACGAGTACCGAGAAACACAACGCCAGCAGTCAAAACAGCAACAAGGAGTCACACTTCCTCCTTGAAGAAGCTCCTCTCATGGACCCTTCCCGGATTCGGAACGCTCGGCTGCGCGAGATACTGGACTTTTGGGAAGCGCATAAAAGAGGCGACGATGTACCTCTCTGGAAGACCTTCAATCCCATGGAATTTCCCGACATGCTGCCGACAATCAGCGTTTTCAGCAACGAGGGCACAGCGGAAGAACCCGATTACCTGCTCAGGGTCGAAGGTGAGAGAAGCGCAGAAATCATGGGATTGCCGACATCAATGACCAGTGTCAGCAAATTGCACTCTTACTTCAGCAATACAAAGCTCGGGGAACAACTGGATATAATGGCGCGTCATAAACGGCCAATCTATTTTATCCGCAACCTCGGCTGGAAGGACCATCGGGACTATATCAACTATGAAATCCTCTCCCTCCCCTTTGCCACCGAGGCAGACGGCCCCGTCGACAGGTTCCTGTCAGTAAAAATCTTCACGCCAAGAGACTGAATTCACTCCTCCAGCAAACGTTCCAGACTTTCATCTTCCAGATGATAGATGGTGTGCTGTTTTTCGCGCCGGGATCCCAGGGCTTCATAAAACCCGATCCCGCTTGTATTTTTATTTTCGACCCACCAGCGCAGGAAATATCCGCCGGAGTCCTTCACCTCCCGGGCCAGATGCCTGAAAATCTGCTTGCCGATTCCCCGCCCGCGCACGCCAGGCTGCAAATAAATGTCTTCCAGATAGATACCCGGCCGTCCCCGATAGGTGGCGAAAAAGTAAAAATAGAAAACAGAGCCAACCGGTTTTCCTTCCAGTTCCACGATAAGGGTCTTTGATTTCGGCTCCGGGCCGAACAGGTGGTGACGAAGCCCTTCTTCCGTGGCCTCCACCTTGTGCAACTCCCCCTCATAGTCGGCAAGTTCGCGGATAAATCCGAGCAGCGTCGGAATATCCCCGGGCGTTCCGGGACGCAGAACAGCGCCGGTCATGACGGCTGTTCCGAGACCATGAGAATAACCCCGTCCGTTCCGGTGACATGCACCACCTGGCCGGATTTGCCGGCAAATTCGCCGCGCACCTTCCACAGGGTGTCACCGATCTTGATCTTGCCCTCGCCATTTTCCATGTCGGACACCAGGGTATAGTTGTGGCCGACATATTGCGCACCCCGCCGGTTCAGGGTCGCATCCTGCGTCTCCAGCGGATGCTTCTTCAGGTAGCTGCGGCCGACAAAAACGCTGACAACCGACAGGACGGAGAAAACCACAAACTGCATTTCCCAGCTCATATCCGGCATGGCAAGTACGACGAACCCGACGATAGCGCTGGCAATGGCCAGCCACATAAAGACCACCCCCGGCATGGCGACTTCGAAGCCGATCAGCGCCAGAGCCGCCACAAACCAGAGCCAGTGATTAAAGACGAAATCCTCGAACATGACACTCTCTCCCCGACTAGCCCGCATTGGGCACGCGACCGCGCCCGCCCGCAGGTTTCGGTCCGTCCTTGAGCCCGCTCAGCATTTCCGTCATCCCGCCCAGGGCGCCGATCACGCCGGAAGCTTCAAGCGGCATGAAGACCAGCTTCTCGTTGGGGGAGCGGGCAAAGTCGCTGAGAGTTTCCACATATTTCTGGGCGACGAAGTAATTGATCGCCTGCGGGTCGCCCTTGGCGATGGCATCGGACACCATTTGGGTCGCCTTGGCTTCCGCCTCGGCCTCACGTTCGCGGGCTTCGGCGTCGCGGAATGCAGCCTCCCGGCGGCCTTCTGCTTCCAGGATGGCAGACTGTTTTTCCCCTTCGGCCCTGAGGATTTCAGATTGACGGACGCCTTCCGCCTCCAGAATATTGGCGCGTTTTTCGCGTTCTGCTTTCATCTGGCGGGCCATGGCATCAATGATGTCACGCGGCGGCTCGATATCCTTGATTTCGATACGGGTGATCTTGATCCCCCAGGGTGTCGTCGCCTCATCCACCACCGTCAGCAGCCTGGTGTTGATCTGGTCACGCTGGGACAGAAGCTCGTCCAGGTCGAGGGACCCCATAACCGTCCTCAGGTTGGTCATGGTCAGATTCAGGATGGCCAGAACCATGTCATGGACTTCATACGTGGCCTTGGCCGCATCCAGAACCTGGAAAAAAACCACGCCATCGGCGCGGACCATGGCATTGTCCTTGGTAATCACTTCCTGGGAAGGTACATCCAGCACCTGTTCCTGCATGCTGACCCTGGAGCCGATCCGGTCGACGATGGGAATGATCAGATGCAATCCCGGTACAAGGGTCTTGGTATAGCGGCCGAAACGCTGCACCGTCCATTCATAGCCTTGAGGAACGGTTTTTACGCCGGAAAATATGAGAAAAACCGCAATGACAATCAGCGCAATGCCAAAGGTGCTGAAACCCAACATATCAGAATCCCCTTTTCTGTTGGTAATATTACTGACTTCAAGATAGCCCATAAAACCCCGGCAGGATACAGGATTGTCCAAAAGTGAATCCAGCCACAAAAAACGGCGGCTTCCCGAGGAAGCCGCCGCTGAAAACAGAAGTTACCGTCAGGCTTACAGCTGAGTCAGTACATGTTCCGCGCTGGAGACCCGGAATTCCCCCGGCCCCTCGATATTCAGTTCCTTAACGACCCCGTCATCGATAATCATGGCAAAGCGCTTGCCGCGAATACCCATGCCGAACCCGGTGCCGTCCATTTCCAGGCCAAGCGCCTTGGTATAGTCCGCATTGCCGTCCGCCAGCATCGTCACTTTGCCGTCCGCGCCCTGGTCCTTGCCCCAAGCGCCCATGACAAAGGCGTCATTGACCGCCATGCAGACGATTTCGTCCACGCCCTTGGCTTTCAGTTCGCCAGCATGCTGGACAAAACCCGGCAGGTGCTTGGCGGAACAGGTCGGGGTGAAGGCGCCCGGCACTGAAAACAGCACCACCTTGCGTCCGCCGAACAAGTCGGCAGTGGTGCGGGGCGTCGGCCCATCCGCGGTCATTTCTACAAGAGTACCTTCGGGCATTGTATCGCCGGCTGAAATTGTCATGATTTTTCCCTTTCTGGATTTTTTACCCTGAATATGACAAGAAGTATGAAAGACATAAGAAATGGTACAAGCCTTTCAAGTATATCACCGACAGAATCCGGTTGCAGGTAAAAATATATGGTGGCCCCGGTACCCAGTACCATGGCCGGCAGGATGCTGCGCGGCTCAAGCCTGACACCCGCCAGCCGCAAGACCACTACCGGGCCGAACGCCGCACCAAGCGCCGTCCAGGCGAAGATCACGCGGGAGAAAATATCAGACGGCAGATAGATGGCGACCAGAACTGACGATACGCATAAAATGGTGATCACCAGCCGCGACACCCAGAGGTGACTTTCGCCCTTGTTCGGCTCCCCCATGATGTCATGGGCGACGGCGGAGGCGCTGACCAGCAACTGGCTGTCGGCGGTCGACATGATCGCACTCAGGATCGCCGCCAGAAGTATGGCCCCCAGGAACGTCGGCAGCAGGTTGTCGGACAGCACGAAAAAAAGTTTTTCCGGGTCGGCAAGCGGTTCGGCAACCAGCACCCGGCCGCACAATCCCAGGAGCACCATGTTGCCCAACACAACAATAAACCAGAAAATGGCGTATTTCTGGGCGGTCTTGACGGACTTTTCGTCTCTCAGGGACATGAAGCGGGTCAGGAGGTGCGGCTGGCCGAAGGCGCCGACGCCCATGGCCATGGTGCCGATGATAAAACCGATGGCGGTGAGGCCGGCATTCTGGCCACTCATGGACAACTGCTCCGGCGTGGATATGGCCTGCAATCCGTCCCACAGCCCGACCGGGCCGCCAACCTCATACAGGGCTGCAGCAGGCAGCAGGATCGCCGCCAGAAGCATCAACAGGCCCTGCAGGGTATCCGTCAGCGCAACCGCCCAGAAACCGCCGAGCAGGGTATAGATCAGGACAATGCCGCCGCCGATGACAATGCTGGAGGACATCGACACATCGAAACTGCTGGCAAACGCCTTGCCCGCCCCCATAAACTGGGTCGCCACGTAAAAGACGAAACAGAAGGTGACAATCGCGGCTGCAAACAGGCGAATATTCCGGCGTGTCCCGTCCCCGCCGTCCAGGGCCAGGAAATCAGTCAGCGTCACCAGTTCGCGATCGTGGGCGATCTTCTGCAGCCGGGGCGCCACCCACAGCCAGGACGTGCCATGCCCAAGCAACAGGCCGAACAGCATCCACAGGGTGGAGATACCGAAGGTAAAGGCTGCGGCGCTCAGGCTGAGAATCGACCAGGCGGAGGCGGAACTTGCCGCATAACTGATGGAGGCCACCAGGGGGCCGAGGCTGCGGTTGCCGATAAAAAAATCCGCGTTGTCGTGGGTTCGTCCCTTTGCCCAGAAACCGATCAGGATCAGGACCAGCTTATAGACCACAAGTGTGACCAGAATCGTTGTCTCTCTGGACATTTCATCCCCTTACAGTTTTTTTTGCCGTTATTTGCCGGCTACCCTAGCACGAACCTCCAGGGCCTGACCAGAGTGGGGAACCAATGTCAGGGTAATTTCCCGGCCATCAAGACTGTCTTGCATGCGGTCGCGGGTATAGGGAATCGTGAACAGGATGCCGTTCCCGTTCGTCTCCCGAATCGGGCTTGAAAAATAGTAGCCATCCGGTCCTTCAATGAACAAATCCCGATAAGGGTTTTTCCCGGAACTTTTCCGGGGATTTTGCAGGCTTACCTCCAGAGAACCTTCACCAGTGTTGCGAACAACCAGAAACTCCGGATCGGCATCAAGGGGAACAAGAGCCCGGTATTTCTGCAGCATTGCCGCCGTATAAGGGGGTACGTCCAGCGTCGAGGGATCGCGGATGTCCAGGCTGTAACTTGCCTCCAGCGGGATACAGACGTCCTTGCAGATCATGTAATTCACGGCAAGAGATAATTTCACCGGTCCGCCACCGCCAGTGAGAAATACATCGATGGGCAGGATTATTTCGTCATGATAAATGTTGGACTCATAACCAAAGGCGGTTATCCGTTCCGGCGCCGGCCACAGGACTTTGATCTCTTTTAACGGCCCCACGTTGTTCCACTGCCATGCCGGCGGCATGCCGGCCTCGCCCGGCGTACGCCAATAGGTTTTCCAGCCGTCCCGGAGCTTGACGTGCCAGCCCATATGTATGACCTGCCGGCCGGCATCATAGCTGCCGACAAACAGCCGTGAACTTGTGTACTGGTTTGCAACCCAGTCGGAAGAATCCTCTGCCGCCCCGGCAGTCACAGCACCTGCCAGAGTTACAACAACAATACTCAGGACAACAGCGATCAATCTTGTCATGCTGTTTATGTAGTCCTTTCCTGCGTCTGGTTAAAGTAACTTATTCGTGAAATAATTGTGGTTCGGCTCTGGTTTCCCCCGCCGGGCTGTTGTAAAATATATCCCATTCTGACTCTAGGGCGCGAAATATACTGATCAAAAGGTTATTGACGTGAAGAAACAAGGCTATCTGGAAGGCCAGTTGCTACTGGCCATGCCCGGCATGACTGATCCCAGGTTTGATCATTGTGTAATTTATGTCTGTTCCCATAGTGAAGAGGGAGCCATGGGCCTGATCATCAACAAGAGAACCACAAACATTGATTTTCTCTCGTTGCTGGATCAGCTCGATATAGACGTGGGCAGCGAGATCTTCGGCAGCGACATTCCCGAGTTCGAGCGGATCATGCTTCACGCCGGCGGGCCGGTTGAAATCGGCCGCGGTTTTATCCTGCACTCTGCGGATTATGTACAGGACTCCACTTTGATTGTCTCGGAAACCATCGCTCTCACGGCCACCGTCGACATCCTGAGCGCCATTGCCGCAGGAGAAGGTCCCCAGGATTATATCATTGCCCTGGGATACAGCGGCTGGGGCGCGGGGCAGTTGGAGGAAGAGCTTCAGCAAAACAGCTGGCTTAACATCGAGGCGGATGAAGAACTTGTCTTCCGCACAGACATCGAACTGAAATGGCCACGGGCGATGGCGAAACTGGGGGTTGATGTGTCCCTGCTTTCCATGGATAGCGGACATGCCTGATCCTGACAGTCGCAGAAACGGTTCCGGCAACCGGCCCGGCGCCTCCCCTGCCGCCGCAACTGTAGTTGAAAAATTTGTAAAGGCGTCACAATCGGCTTCCAGCCTTACATTATTAAAGGATAATTTTATCGTGGCCCTGGCAGAGTTGGACTGCCCGTGGTTCAATTGTTTTTCCATAACCAATTTTGAACGACCACCGTCAAATGCCGTCCAGATCCTGCACTATCCCGGGCACTGGGTTGAGAGATATATCGCCCAGTGTTATTTCAAAATCGACCCGGTCCTGACCGAATGCCTGAAAACACACATGCCGTTGATCTGGGACGATGAAATCAAACAGGACAAATATACCCCCCAGCAGGTCCGGCTGTTTGAGGAAGCCGCCGAAGCCGGACTGAAGCATTTCCTGACGATTCCGATTCACAAACCGGGAACCCTGCCCGCCGTCGTGACGATTGTCGGCGACCGCGAATTTTCCGACCAGCGCCGGATCAACATGTTGCACCTTCTGGGGCTCCACCTTCATGACAGGGCGGACAGAATCGTCAACAATAACAGTGAACCGCATCGCCAGAAATTTATCCTCACGCCCCGGGAACAGGATTGCATCACCTGGTCAGCTTACGGCAAAACAGATCATCAGATTGCCGACATCCTGTCCATCAGCCACAACACGGCTCACCGGCACCTTGAAAATGCCAAGAGAAAACTGGGGGCGTTTAACCGCGCCCATGCAGTCAGTATTGCCATCAGACTGCGGGAAATTATCCTCTAACGCCCTAAGGCAGAAAGATATTTCAACCCTACCTCACTAGGTATGCATGAAATGCATACCTGACCTGTGATATTAGGTGGTTCTCAATTGAAATGAGTCTCCCTATATACCCCTCCAGATGTTGTATGCGTCTAAAGACTGAAATCCTCCCTTTTTATTTCAGTCGGATATAACCTCTTCTCCCCTTTGGGGTTATATCCAGTTTCATTGTCTCCTAGGCATGAAACCTCCCTATATTTTTGACTATGCCGGGCTTGTCCCGGCATTTTTTTTCACAGGGCGTTTCCGGCGAAATGAACTTAAAAAATCGCCGATAACAGTAAGTAACACATACAAATAATCTCACCTTCATTAACCTTTTCACAGAATTTCATTCGCCCTTCCTCCAGAATAATTAGTTAAAATTTTATCCATTAAATCTCTATTAACTAGTTACAGATTAAACAGTTTCTACGATTTGCCGATACCCCGGTCGGGGCGCAGGGCTGCCCCTGGAACCGGACTATCGTAAACCTGAAACAGCATTGAGTTAATTATTACTAGGGTAATTATATTATGATCAACGTTAAGACCGTTCTGAAAGTTGCCGCTCTGGTTTCTGCACTTTCACTTCCCCTCTCATTCGCACAGACTGCAAGCGCCGGCGACATCAAATCCTGGCAGACTTCTATCGTGAAACTGGTAGCCAAAAAACAGGTTTATCCCCGCGCTGCCATGGCTGACGAGCTGGAAGGCAAAGCCAAAGTGAAAATCAGCATCGACCGCTCTGGCGCCATCACTTCGCACGAACTGATCGAATCTTCCGGTCACGAAGTTTTCGACCAGGAAGTTGAAGCCCTGGTGGCTCGCATCAACCCGCTGCCGACACCGCCGGCCGAACTGAGCGACAACAACCTGAGCTTTGTTCTGCCCCTGACCTGGGCGATCAACTAATCTCCCGCTATTGCGTTAAATAGCCTGTATGCGTAAAAAGAGCTGCCCCCGCCGGGCAGCTCTTTTCTTTTGACCAGAGCCTTTTTTCGAAAGGATCAGTAACCGGCAGCCTGGCCATCCTTGCGCATTTCACTGGCGCCTTTGTAGACGCCCTGCGCCTCGTCCAGCATAATGGCCTGATACCCTCCATATCCCCCCTTGCCGACCACAACCGTGTGGCCCTTTTTCCTGAGTTGCTCAACCACCTCCGGCGTTATACCGCTTTCCACATGCAACACGCCGCCATCTCGCATGATTTCTCCGGTCGGCTGGCTCGAGCCGTCATGCCGATAACGGGCGGCATCGCCGGCTTCCTGAACATTCATGCCGAAATCGATGATGTTGGTGACAATCTGGGCGTGGCCCTGGGGCTGCATGCCGCCCCCCATCAGGCCAAAGCTCATAAAGGGTTTGCCGTCCTTCATGATGAAAGCGGGAATAATGGTATGGAACGGCCTTTTACCCGGGGCATAGACATTGGGATGCCCTTTCTTGAGGGTGAACAGTTCGCCCCGGTCCTGAAACATGAAGCCCAGCCCGTCCGGCACCAGCCCGCTGCCCATACCGCGATAGTTGCTCTGAATCAGCGACACCATCATGCCGTCCTTGTCGGCCACGGTCAGGTAAATAGTATCCCCCTCCTGCAGCACATCGGGGTCAGGATACGCCACCTCTTTAACGGCCTTATCCATGCTGATCAGCTTGCGCTGCCCGGCGGCATAGTCCTTGGACAGGAGCTTTTCGATCGGCACCTTGTAAAAGTCGGGATCGGCATAGAATCGGGCCCGATCCTCAAAGGCCAGCTTCTTGGCCTCCACGTGCAGATGCAGGTAATCCGCCGAATTATGCCCCAGTGACTTCAGGTCGTATCCTTCCAGGATATTGAGCTGCTGCAGGGCGGCAATTCCCTGCCCCTGGGGTGGCAGTTCGAAGACATCATAGCCGCGGTAGTTGATGCTGACCGGCTCGATCCAGCGCCCGTGGTGAGTCGCCAGGTCCTCCTTGCGCAAATAGCCGCCGATTCGCTTCATATAGGAATCGATCACCTCGGCGATCTCGCCCTTGTAGAAAACATCGCGACCGCCCTTGGCGATCTTTTCCAGGGTGTTGGCCAGGTCGGGGTTGCGGAAGATCTGACCTTCCACCGGCGGCCTGCCGCCCGGGAGGTAAGTCTTTTGATAATTCTCCGTTTCCTCCACCCCGCTATCCGGGTCCAGATAGCGCTTCGGCGCAACGGACATATAATAGGCGATCAACTGGGTTACCGGAAAGCCTTCCCGGGCATAGCTGATGGCCGGGGCCAGGATGTCGGTCATCTCCATTGTGCCGAATTTTTCATGCATCATGAACCAGCCGTCCACCGTGCCGGGCACCGATACCGGCAGCGCCCCGAACGGCGGAATGCTGTCACGGCCACGCTTTTTCAGCTCCGCAACCATCTGGTCATAACTCAGTCCCATAGGCGAGCGCCCGGCCGCATTCAGGCCATAGAGCTTTTTCGTCTTCGGATCCCAGATAATGGCAAACAAATCACCGCCGATTCCGTTGCCAGTGGGCTCCATCAGGCCGATGGCGGCATTGGCGGCAATCGCTGCATCCACCGCATTACCACCCTTTTTCAGCACATCAAGCGCCACTTGGGTCACCAGCGGGATACTGGTCGCCGCCATGCCATGCCGGGCTATGACCTGGGAGCGGGTTGCAAACTGCGCCCCCACATTGCGATCGCCTTTATTGGTCATCGGCCACTCTTCCCCCGCCTGGGCCTGGGACGCACCAAGCGCCACCAGGACCGACAGAACCATACCCTTGAGTTTCATTATTTGCCTCCATCGGCAATGAACTGGCGCACGGTATTGGCAAGTTTTTCCAGTGACGGCTTGTGGACATACATCATATGGCCGGCATCGAAATACTCCATGGTCACCCGGGAACTGTCCATGCCGTACTGGCTGAAGGTCTGTTCGGTGGCGAAGAAGGGGGTCGCCAGGTCGTAGTAACCATTGGCCACATAAACGCGGAGGTCCTTGTTCTGGCGCATTCCCCTGGCCACGATCGGTCCCAAGGTCGGATAGCCGCCGGTCCAGCCGTCACTGGTTTTCCAGTTCCAGCTTCTGCCGGGCTGCCCGCTCAACACCTGATAGCGCTCATCGATCTCTACCTGCAGGTCCCGGGCCATATAGTCATTGACGGCGGCGGTATAGGGCGCGCTGATCGCATATCCGGTCGGATCGGCGCTAAAGGTTTCCCCGGCGTCATCCTGTTCCTCACCCACATAACGGCTGTCCAGGCGACCAACCACCTTGCCTTCATCCCTGAGCAATTCCGCCATGAAGCGGAATTCATTGACCCACAGGCGGGTCTTTTTCAGATAGGATTTTTTCAGACCGGTATAAAGGCTGAGCTTGTCGAGAACCGCGTCTTTTTCCGCCTCGCTCAGCCGGTTGCCCTTGAAGATCGCCAGCATATAGTCGTTAAGTGCAAACTGGCGGGCCTCTTCCACGAAGCCCTCAAAGGTCCGGCCGGTCTTGTCCACCTTGCCGTGATACCAGGCGGTCGCGGCAAAGGTGGGCAGGAAAAAGATATTGGGTTCCGGGTTGTCAGCGCTGTGACCGTCCACGGTCTGGAAGTCAAGAATGCTGGACACCAGGATAATGCCGTTCAGCGCCATGCTGTTGTAGCCTTCCTGCAACTCCTTCACCAAAGCCGCCGAACGGGTGGTGCCATAACTTTCCCCACCCACATATTTGGGGCTGTTCCAGCGCTTGTTATCGGAAACATATTTACGGATGAAATCGCCCACCGACTTGGCGTCTTCATTAATGCCCCAGAAATCCTTGCCGTCGCCCTTGCCAACGGCTTTGGAATAGCCGGTGCCGACCGGATCGATGAACACCAGGTCAGTGACATCCAGCAGACTCAGCGCATTGTCTTCTACCTTGTAGGGAGCGGCGCCGGCATCAGTGGCATCGGACGGCACATCGATCCGCTTGGGGCCGAACACGCCCATGTGCAGCCACAGTGACGCCGAGCCCGGTCCGCCGTTGAAAAAGAAGGTCACCGGACGGCTCGACGGATCCTTTACATCATCCTTGGTATAGGCAATGGAAAAGATGCTGGCCGTGACTTCACCCTTTTCATTCTTGATATGAGTATCGCCGGCAATGGCGGTATATTTGATTTTCTTGCCGTTGAATGTTCCGCTGTGGGAGGTTTTGAACTGGCGGGCTTCGGGTATCTCGCCCGGTGCTTCCTTGGCCGTGTCGGCCGCTTCGTCACCGGCCATTACACTGGTTACCGGCACACAGAACAGTGCTGCCGCCAGCATCATCTTCAGAAATGCTTTCATGCTATATCCCCTTGGGTTCTATTTATTTGAATCAAAGTCTGACAAAAAATAGGCTCCCACGCAACCGGAAGCGTTTTTTTACTGTAAAAACCAAAACTCTTTCCTATATGGGGTTAGGAAGTTCCTATATTGGTTATGCGAAAACTAAAAAAAGAGGGTCGGTATGCCACTTAGAAATCTTATCGAAGGCCATAAAAATTTTCTCAGCGGCCGTTTCCAGCAGGACAAAAAACTCTATGAAGAACTGGTGGACAAAGGCCAGTCGCCCGAGGTCATGATCATTTCCTGCTGTGACAGCCGGGCCGACCCGGTGATCATCACCGAAGCAGAACCGGGCTCGGTCTTTTCCTTGCGCAATGTGGCCAACCTGGTGCCCCCCTATCATCCGGACGGCAACCAGCACAGCTCCAGCGCCGCCCTGGAATTCGCCGTCAGGCACCTGAAAGTCAATGATATCGTCATCATGGGTCATGCCCATTGCGGCGGCATCAAGGCCCTGTATCACGGTGATTTTGACAACCAGGACCATGTGGATTTCATCGAGCCCTGGATGAGCATCGCCAACGAGGCCCGTCGTAACACGCTGAGGAAATTTGACGGCGAATCCGAAGGTAAAATCCTGCGGGAAATGGAAAAGGAATCGATCCGGGTCAGCCTGAAGAACCTGCGCACATTCCGCTGGATCAAGGCGGCCGAACAGGACGGCAGCCTCCGGCTGCACGGCTGGCACTTCGAAATCGAAAGCGGCACCCTTTACGCCCTCGATGAAAAAAGCGGCGAATTCTCCCCTCTGGTCTGACGGGGAGAAATCGGGCATACTGCCGAAAAACAAGGGGACCGCAACCACACGGAGAGGCAGATGATTTCCCTCACACTTGCCATCAAGGCAAAACCGGCAACGGTCTGGAGTTGCCTGACGAACAACGAGCATATTGCCAACTGGTGGGGCGAGGAAGTGAGCCTGGAGCCCAGGGTTGGCGGGACTTTTGAAGAGCGCTGGCTGGACCGGGAAGGTGAGGAAAGGGCCACCCGCGGCACCGTCAAGGCAGTGGAAGAAAATGCCAAACTGCACCTGACCTGGGCCGATCCGGAATGGGAAGTGGAAACCGAAGTGATCATCACGCTAAGCCCGACCGAAGACGGCACCGAACTGGTCCTGTCCCATACCGGCTGGGAAGGCTTCATGGGCGACCTGATGGACTCACTCAGGGAAGACCATGAGGCCGGCTGGCAAAGCCATCTCTATAGTCTGAAATCCTATGCCGAACGGCTCACGGCCTGACGATCAGTGACGGGTAAGAAGCGCCTCGATTTCCGGCTGGCCGCTGGCGAAATCCAGCGCCCTGCGGCCATCCTCTGCGACCAGTGAGGGATCGGCCCCCTTTTCCAGCAACAGGCTGACCAGATCCTTGTAGCCCTGGTGGGCCGCCGACATCAGCGCGGTATAACCACCGGCCTGGATGGTATTGGGATCGGCCCCGGCCGCGAGCAGCAGTTTCGCAATCGCCTGCTGTCCGCCGGCCACCGCGCTGTGCAGGGGACAAAGCCGGCTGTCATTGGGCGCCATCATGTTCACATCGGCCCCTTTTTCGATCAGCAGCTCCACCGTTTCCACCTGTCCGAAAAAACAGGCCAGATGCAGGGCGGAAAACCCGTCGCCCGCATACATATTCACATCCACCCGCTGGTCGGTCAGGATCACTGCCAACAGGTCGTTCATGCCCAGCGCCGCCAGGTCAAACAGGTCAAGCTGCGGCTCATGCTCCAGCAGGATGTCGGTCAGGTCGTGCTTCTGCAGGTACAGGGTAAACAGCACGGCCGACAGACCGTCCTCGCTGCGGGCGGAAGCGAGACTCGGCTCACTCGCGAGAATTTCCCGCAACTTGTCCGCATCAGCGATATCAATGGCTTTGAATATATCGTCTCTTGTCGCCATCTACTTGTCCTTTACTGATAATCGGCCATGCCGCGCCGGGCCAGCTCGTCGGCCTTTTCGTTGCCGGGGTGACCGGCATGGCCCTTGACCCAGTGCCAGCTCACATTATGGCTTTCGATAGCCGCTTCCAGTTGCTGCCACAGTTCAGCATTCTTGACCGGCTTCTTGTTGGCAGTGCGCCAGCCATTTCTTTTCCAGTTGTGAATCCATTTGGTAATGCCGTCCTTCACATAGGTGCTGTCGGTATAAATGGTCACATGGCAGGAATATTTAATGGCATTCAGCGCCTGGATCGCCGCCATCAATTCCATCTGATTGTTAGTGGTTTCCGCCTGGCCGCCGCACAGTTCCTTTTCGTGCTTGCCGGACTGCAGCAATACGCCCCAGCCGCCGGGACCGGGATTGCCTGAACAGGCGCCGTCGGTATAGGCGATCACTTCCTTCATTTGATATCCAGCCCGTAGGCAGAGGCATTCCTGACTCCCTGGTGGAAGGTCAGCTTGGTCAGATATTCGGTCGGGTCCTTGACCTGGACCAGCGCGCCCTCGACCCGGTTCAGCCAGTCATACAGGCGGGTCAGCAGGAACCTGAGCGCCGCGCCACGGCACAGCAGCGGCAGGGCGTCAAGCTCGCGCGCCTCCAGCGGCCGGACGTCATTGTAGCCTTTGAGCAGCTGGGTCGACTTGGTGACATTAAAGGAGCCGTCGGCTTCGAAACACCAGCTGTTCATGCAAACCGCAAGGTCATAGGCAAGGAAATCATTGCAGGCGAAATAATAATCAATCAGCCCGGACAACTTGCCCTCGAGAAAAAACACATTGTCCGGAAACAGGTCGGCATGGATGATGCCCGCGGGCAGGTCGGTGGGCCAGTTGTCCTTGAGGAACGCCTGTTCGCCGGTCAGTATCTCCCTGAGGCCCGGCGCACAGCGATCCGCCCCGTCGGCACAGTCGGCCACCAGCTTTTCCCAGCCGTCGACGGACAGGTCGTTGGCCCGGCTCATATTGAAATCGGCCGCCGCCAGATGCATGCGGGCCAGTTCACCGCCGAGCTGGCGGCAATGCTCCGGCTGCGGCTTGTTGATAGCCATGCCGTTGAGGAAAGTGATCAGCGCCGCCGGACGGCCGCACAGGGTCTTGAGGTTATTGCCGGCGCGGTCCCTGACCGGGGTGGCGCAGACGATATCCTTGTGATTGAGATGATCCATCAGCCCCATGAAGAACGGCAGGTCGGCCTCGTTGACCCGGGCCTCGAACAGGGTCAGGATAAAGCTGGCCTCGGTGGTCTGCAGGAAATAGTTGGAATTTTCCGAGCCCTCGGCAATCCCCTTGAAGGAAACCACCTCCCCCACATCATACTGGGCGATAAAGGCGTTAATTTCTTCTGCGGTTACCTGGGTATAAACGGCCATTTCTAATCCCTGAGCAAGATGGCGGGTACTTTAAACACAACATTTTCCTCGACCGTCATCACCTGGTCAAGGTTGACATCAAACTTGTCGCGGAAGGCGGCAATCACTTCTTCGACCAGCACTTCCGGGGCGCTGGCGCCGGCGGAGATGCCGACATTTTCGATGCCTGCGAGCCAGCCCCAATCGATATCGGCGGCGCGCTGGATCAGCATGCTTTTACAGCCCTGGCGGCTGGCCACTTCAACCAGGCGCTTGGAATTGGAGCTGTTGGGCGCGCCGATGATCAGCACCGCCTCCACTTTCTCCGACATGGCCTTGACGGCGCCCTGGCGGTTGGTGGTGGCGTAACAGATATCTTCCTTTTTCGGGTCCTGGATCGACGGGAAGCGTTCTTTCAGCGCGGCAATGATATCGGTGGTGTCATCCACCGACAGGGTGGTCTGGGTGATATAGGCCACATTGTCCGGGTCGCTGACCTCGAGCGAGGCGACGTCTTCCACCGTTTCCACCAGCTTGATGCGCCCTTCCGGCAACTGGCCCATGGTGCCGATCACTTCCGGATGGCCGGCATGGCCGATCATGACGATATCATGGCCATTGCGCTCATGCCGCTCCGCTTCCCGGTGCACCTTGCTGACCAGCGGACAGGTGGCGTCCACATACAGCATCTTGCGCCGTTCGGCCTCGGCCGGCACCGACTTCGGCACCCCGTGGGCGGAAAAAACCACCGGCATGTCGTCCGGCACTTCATCCAGTTCATCGACGAAGATGGCGCCGCGCTGCTTCAGGCCTTCGACCACATATTTGTTATGGACGATTTCGTGACGCACATAGACCGGCGCACCGAATTTTTCCAGCGCCATTTCCACGATCTGGATGGCCCGGTCGACCCCGGCACAGAAGCCCCGGGGGTTGGCGATAAAAAGATTGATAGCGGCTTTATTCATGGCCCCGCTTATACACAAAGTTCCCGGTGATGAATACAGGAAATTTCCCGATATTTCTGACGCCGGGACGGCGGCATAAACCCCGGTTACACCTGCGCCTGATTCGCCGCGCAGGAAATAATCCAGCCGATGCAATATGTTAAAGACGTGAAAGAAAGTTCTGGAAACGCAGCCGAATTCATTTCGAAAATTTCCCGGATTGACTTGAGCATTTTCCCGACTATGCTGGACATCGCAAATACACCCTGCGGGAGAGACCGCCTGACCTAATCAGTCAGTGCCGGCGCCGAAGGAGCAACCGCCCCGGAAACTCTCAGGCAAAAGGACCGCAGGGAACAGCACTCTGGAAAGCGGGTTTTCCTTAACCGGATCGCCCCACCGACGGGGTAAATCTCTCAGGTTCCATGACAGAGGGGGCGCAGCCGGGCAAATACGTCTGCTGTGAAACCCTATGTTATATAGCCTCTGGCCGGAGATTTTTATGAGTGCTGATCTGAGTGATCTGAAAAAAACACCCCTCTTTAACCTGCATGAAGAGCTTGGCGGCAAAATGGTGCCCTTCGCCGGCTATGCCATGCCGGTGCAATACCCGCTTGGCGTCATGAAGGAACATCTGCACTGCCGGGCCGAAGCCGGCCTGTTCGACGTCTCGCACATGGGCCAGGTGGTGATTTCCGGCGAAGATGCCGATTACTTGCTGGAGAAACTGGTACCGGGCAATATCGTCGACCTCAAGCCCGGCCGCATCCGCTACACCCAGTTCACCAACGATATGGGCGGGATTCTTGACGACCTGATGGTGACCAAGCGCGAGAACGACCTGTTCCTGGTGGTCAATGCCGCCTGCAAGGCCCAGGACGTGGCTCATCTGCTGCATCACCTGCCCATGGACCTGGAACTTGTCGAACTTTCCGACCGCGCGCTCATCGCCCTGCAGGGCCCGAAGGCGGCGGCCGTGCTGGCCCGCTTCGTGCCCGCCGTCAGTGAAATGCCGTTCATGTCTTACCTGGAAGACGAGATTGACGGGGTTCCCTGCTATATCAGCCGTTGTGGCTATACCGGCGAGGATGGCTTTGAGATTTCCCTGCCCGAGGCGGAGGCGGAGCGGCTTAGCCGCCTGCTGCTGGCCGAGGATGAAGTGGAAGCCATCGGCCTCGGCGCCCGCGACAGTCTCAGGCTGGAGAGCGGCTTGTGCCTGTACGGCCATGACATCGACGAGACCACCACCCCGGTGGAAGGCAACCTGCTGTGGTCGATCGGCAAACGCCGCCGGGAACAGGGCGGCTATCCGGGCGATGTAATCGTCCGCACCCAGTTGGCTGACGGCCCGACGCGACTCCGCGTCGGTATCCAGCCCGAAGGCCGCGCCCCGGCCCGGGAAGGCACCGAAATTCTCGACCGCAACGATGATGTCATCGGCACCGTCACCAGCGGCGGCTTCGGCCCCACTCTCGGCGGTCCGCTGGCCATGGGCTATGTCGCCACCGAATTTTCCAAAACCGGCACGGAGATCTTCCTGTCGGTGCGGGGCAAGAAACTGCCGGCCCGGGTGGCCGAGATGCCCTTTGTGGAACAGCGTTATTACAGAGCAGCAAAATAAAAACAGTCAGAGGAAGCAAAACAATGACCACCTATTACACAGACGAACATGAATGGATCACTGTAGACGGCGAAATCGGCACCGTCGGCATTACCGACTATGCCCAGGAAGCGCTCGGCGACATCGTTTTCGTGGAACTGCCGGAAGCCGGCCGCGCCCACAAGAAAGGCGACGAGATCGCCGTTGTCGAATCGGTCAAGGCCGCCAGCGAAATCTATGCCCCGGTCGACGGTGAAGTGACCGAAGCCAACCCGGCGCTGGAAGAAGACCCGGCCCTGGTCAACGGCGCCGCCGAAGGCGACGGTTGGTTCTACAAGGTCAAGCTTGCCGACGCCGGTCAGCTTGACGGCCTGATGGATGCGGACGGCTACAAGGCCTTTGTCGCCGGTCTGGAATAAGTAAACAAGAACACAGGATTTCCCATGCGTTATCTGCCCCTTACCCCCGATGACCGCCAGGCCATGCTGGCCAAAATCGGCGTCACGCATATTGACGAGCTGTTCCGGGACGTGCCCGCGGACGCCCTGCTCGACGCCCCGGTCGACCTGCCGCGCCATGCCACCGAAATGGAAGTGGAAGCCGCCTTCAAAAGCTTTGCCGGGCGCAACCTGCCCGCCGGCGAAGCGCCCTTCTTTGTCGGCGCCGGCGCCTACCGCCATCATGTCCCGGCCACGGTCGACTATATGCTCCAGCGCGGGGAATTCCTGACCGCCTATACCCCCTATCAGCCGGAAATCTCCCAGGGCACCCTGCAGGCCCTGTTCGAGTTCCAGACCCAGGTGGCGCAAATCTTCGGCATGGATGTGGCCAATGCCTCCATGTATGACGGCTCCACCGCCGCCGCCGAGGCGGTGCTGATGGCCCGCCGCGTGACCCGCAAGAACAAGGCGATCATCTCCGGCAGCCTGCACCCGCAGTATATCGAGGTGATCCGGTGCACCACCGCCTTTACCGAGGATGTGACCGTGGTCAATCCCCCGGCACTGAGCGGCGTCGAGGAGCTGATCAGCCAGATCGATGACGACATCAGTTGTGTGGTGGTCCAGAACCCGGACTTTTTCGGCAACCTGCATGATTTCACAAAGCTCGCCGAGGCGGTGCATGAAAAGAAAGCGCTGCTGGTGGTGGTGGTGACCGAAGTGGTCTCCCTCGGCGCCATCAAGTCGCCGGGCGAGATGGGCGCGGATATCGTGGTCGGCGAAGGCCAGTCGCTGGGCGTCGGCCTCAATTTCGGCGGGCCCTACGTCGGCCTGTTCGCCACCAACCAGAAATATGTGCGCCAGATGCCGGGCCGCCTGTGCGGGGAAACCCGGGACGCGGACGGCAAGCGCGGCTTTGTGCTGACGCTCTCGACCCGGGAACAGCATATCCGCCGGGAAAAAGCCACCTCCAACATCTGCACCAATGCCGGGCTCTGCACCCTCGCCTTCAGTATCCACATGACCCTGCTCGGTGAAGCGGGCTTCCGCAAACTGGCGGCGCTCAACCATGCCAGGGCCAGTGAACTGGCTGACAAGCTCAGCGACATTGACGGGGTGGAACTGCTGAACGAGAGCTTCTTCAACGAATTCACCCTGAGGCTCTCAAAACCCGCCGCGGAAGTGGTGGAGCAACTGGTCGAGCAGGGCGTCATCGCCGGGCTGCCGGTGAGCCGCCTTTACCCGGGCAACGAAGAGCTCGACAACCTGCTGCTGGTCGCGGTGACCGAGACGGTGAGTGAGAATGACATGTATGCCCTCTACTATGAACTGAAGGAGGCGCTGAAATGATGAACAATCAGGGACGCCCGACCAATATCGACGCGGCCGTCGAACTTGCCGCCGACAGCTTCACTACCTTCAGCGGCAACCGCGGCCTGGACCAGGAAGAGCTGCTGATCTACGAGATCGGCGACACCAAAACCAGTGGCGTTGACCTGCCCGAGGTGCCGGAAGGACACAGCCGTCTCGGCGGCCTCGCGCGCACGAACGAGATCGGCCTGCCCGGTCTCAGCGAGCCGGAAGCCATGCGCCATTACACCCGCTTGAGCCGCCAGAATTACGCCATCGACATGGGGCTCTATCCGCTCGGCAGCTGTACCATGAAGCATAACCCGCGGCTAAATGAAAAAATGGCCCGCCTGGCCGGCCTCGCCGACATTCACCCGCTGCAGCCGCAATCCACCGTACAGGGCGCGTTCGACCTGATCGATACCCTGGCCCACTGGCTCAAGACCCTGACCGGCATGCCGGCCGTGGCCATGTCGCCGAAAGCGGGCGCCCACGGCGAATTGTGCGGCATGATGGCGATCCGCGCGGCGCTGGACAAACGCGGGGAAGAGCGTACAATAGTTCTTGCGCCGGAATCAGCCCATGGCACTAACCCTGCGACCGCCGCCTTGTGCGGCTACACGGTAAAGGCGATCCCGGCCACTGAAGACGGCCGCGTCGACCTCGAGGCACTCAAACAAGCCCTCGGGCCCGATGTGGCCGCGATTATGTTGACCAATCCCAACACCTGTGGCCTGTTCGAACGCGATATCAAGGAGATCGCCGACGCGGTCCATGCCGCCGGGGCATACTTTTATTGCGACGGCGCCAACTTCAACGCCATTGTCGGCAAAGTCCGGCCCGGCGACCTCGGCGTCGACTGCATGCATATCAACCTGCACAAGACCTTTTCCACCCCGCACGGCGGCGGCGGCCCCGGTGCCGGTCCGGTGGTCTTCTCGGAGGCGCTGGCGCCCTTCGTGCCCACCCCCTATGTGGTGGCGGGCGAGGAAGAGTATACTATGGTCGAGCATGACGACACCGGCGACAGCTTCGGCCGCATGACCGCCTTCCATGGCCAGATGGGCATGTTTACCCGGGCGCTCTCCTACATGATGTCGCACGGCGCCGACGGCCTGCGCCAGGTGGCGGAGGATAGTGTGCTGAACGCCAACTATATCATGACCAGCCTCAAGGATGTGATGACGCCGAGCTTCGAAGGCCCCTGCATGCATGAGGCCCTGTTTGACGATCGCTTCCTCAAGGGCTCTGGCGTGGAAACCCTCGACTTCGCCAAGGCGATGATCGACGAGGGCTATCACCCCATGACCATGTATTTCCCGCTGGTGGTGCACGGCGCCATGCTGATCGAACCAACCGAGACCGAAAGCAAACAGTCGCTTGACCAGTTCATCGGCTCCATGCGCCATCTGGTCGACAAGGCGCTGTCAGGCGACGGCGACCGTTTCACCGGTGCGCCGTATCATGCGCCGCGGCGCCGGCTCGATGAAACCACCGCGGCCCGCAAGCCGGTGCTGCGCTGGCAGAAGCCGGAACCGGCGCAAGCTGCGGAATAAAAAGAAAAGGGAGCCGATGGCTCCCTTTTTTCTTATAACGACAAATAGTTACTTACTAGCCCAAAACAGCATTTCTGTGATCATCTATCATGACTTCATGAGCCGCAACGCCATCGATTATACGCTGTCTCACATTGGGCGTTAATTGCCCGTGATTCCTACCCGGATCTGCATTGGCGTTATTAACTAAATCAATCGGAATAATTTGAAGCTTTGTAGTATCCACAAAAGAGTTATGACTTAGAAAAAGGGCCTCAAAACTCGATATCTCAATAGCAAGATTGCGTGCTTTTCTAAATTGTGGTGGATCGCTATTGATAAACATAAACCAACCCTGATCCGGGTCGATACAAATGCAGAATTTATCATGTGGATTTGGGAGGAAATTGCAATATATACGTATCACATCCCATTTTTGCATTTACTTAACCAGTGCATTTGGCAGCTTCTACAAATTGCTGCTTAGCTTTCTCAGGATCCGCCAATTCAGCAAACCAAAGCTCAATATCCATTTCGTTATTAGCACCTGGTTTTTCCCAAGCTGACTCATATGCTGGGTCTTCATGAGATAAACGCTTTAATTCAGCAAATGACATAGAACCGTATTTTTCTAAAGCTTCAGCGAGATACTCTTTATCGCTACCAGAAAGGCTGTAGAATTTATCCTCACCTTTCGTGTAAACATGCAACTTATTTCCTTCAGGCTCTATAGCGATCCGATCATGTAATTCTTCAACGATTTCATCTGGATAACCTGAATCTGTCTTTAGAAGATCTAGAATGGTAGATGGCACAGGGCCATGTTCCATCGCCACAAACCTATCACCTGTGATTGGTCTCCCATAATCCAATAAATGTTCTCTATCGGCAAAAAATATGATTTTGCCAATATAGTATTGGGTTATCCCCGGCTTCAGGCTTGCTAGATAATCTATAGCCTGAATACTTTTTTCCCAATTAAAAGGAAACCTTGTCATCACTCTCTCCGATACAATCGTATTATCGCATAAAAGTTACAAAATCACGAATATTTTTGACAAGCTGCACGTTTAGAGATTTGGCTATCCGCCAAAAATATTAAAGTAGTGGCTCTCTTATTTATAAATGCCATGCTATCCTTCCCCAAATCAATAAGGGGATCCCTCATGCGCAACACACTCGCCCTCGCCGCCCTTCTCTCCGCCTTCACCCTGCCCGCCGTAGCGGCGGAGGTGGTTCATTACCCACATCCTAATCCGGCGCTGCCCTTTGCCGAGGCGGTCGAGTATAACGGCGTCTTGTATCTTTCCGGCCAGATCGGCACCGGGGCGGACGGCAAGCTGGTGGCGGGCGGCATGGCGGCCGAGGCACGGCAGACCATGGACAATATCAAGGCGGTGGTGGAAAAACACGGCAGCAGCATGGACAAAGTGATCAAATGCACCGTGTTCATGGACGACATGAGCCAGTGGGGCGACTTCAACAAGGTCTATGTGACCTATTTCCCCGCCGGAAAACTTCCGGCCCGCTCGGCGCTGGGGGCGGACGGGTTGGCGCTCGGCGCGGCCCTGGAAGTGGAGTGCCTGGCCGCCAAAAATTAGGGGCTGTTGGCTAGAATTTATAGGCAATCCCGGCCAGGACCGTAGCCTCATCCCGGGTTTCAATCAGCGGGCTGTGGGCGGCATCATTCAGCAAATGGCTGTAAAGCCCCAGCACATAAACGCCGATCCGCGGGGTGAAAAAGGTGATGACATTGACCTTGAAACCAGCCTTGTGGAACCCGGCTCCGGCCTCATATTGATCGAACGAACTGGCCGCGGCCTGCTCCTCAGTGACGCCGAAATAGGCCCGGGTATATTTATTGTCGGCCCAGGTGATGAAGGGGCCGCCCTGCACGTCATAGAATTTGAACAGCCTGCGGCCATATTCAAAGCTTAGCGTCCCCCTGAGCCCGCCATGGCCGGAGCTGTTGAGGCCCTGGGAAAATTCCATGCCCACATTGAAATCGCCGAGCTGATAATCGCCGAACACCATCCATTCCACCGAGCCGTCCACATCGCCGAGCCCGGCGAAATCGGCCCGCTCGTCTTCCTCGCGGCTGCCGAAGGCATAGCGGAACGAGGTCGACAGGGAGAGTTCATGACCCTCGCCCAGTTCGAAACGGGCAAATCTGGCGCCGAGGCCGTAATAGGGATTGAGGAAAAAGCGGCCCTTGTAGCGGATTTCGCCAAAGGGAATAGGGGTGAAATTATAGGATTTGCTGCCCGGGTATTTTGGGGAAATGACGGTGCCGACGCCGCCGAAGATACGCCAGTCCTTTTTCTCCAGCGCTGTTTTATGCTGTTCTCCGGCCGCTTCCGGCGCGGGCATATCCTGCGCCCGGGCCTCCGGCAGGGTGGCGGTCAAAAGCAGGAACATTATGGACGGGATCGCTCCCCGGATTAAACTCATGGCAATAAATCGCCCCCAACAGACTTCAGCATTTCACTCACACACCGCCCGATGGCCGGACGTCACCAGTCTTTTACGTCCCGGCCCCGGCGGCAGATTATCGTCCCTCTTCCATGGGGCCATATTAAGGCAAAATAATCCGGAACGGTACCGTCTTTGTGAGGATTTCATGCCCGCCTCCCCGTCCCGGCATTACCGGCATATGCAGTTTTCCGGTGGAGCCGCTTTCCTATTCACGTTTTCGGCGGAATAGGGTATGAACGGACTAAGTTTTTTAGGCTCAGGATTTTCTTTTTTTTAACATCTCGGCCCTATCCTGCAGGCAAATTCCGGAGGAAGAGAATGACTGAAACTGACATAATAATGAAAAGAAAACCGAACCTGTTTCTGGTCGGCGCGGCGAAAAGCGGCACCACCGCCATGGATACCTACTTGGCGCGCCATCCCGACGTTTTTATGGCCGTGAAGGAACCCCATTATTTTGCCACCGACCTGCTGGACGCCAGCCGGCCCGGGCGGCAGTGGGAAAGATACTGCCGGATTTTCGCCCCGGCCGAAGACCAGAAAGTGGTCGGCGAATCCTCGGTTTTCTACCTCTATTCCAGGGAAGCAGCCCGCAACATCCGGGCCTTCGCCCCGGACGCCAAAATCCTGATCCACCTGCGCAATCCGCTGGAAGTGATTCCGTCGCACCATTCCCAGAATATATTCGAGGGCAACGAGCCGCTGGAAGACCTGCGTGAAGCGCTGGCCGCCGAGGAGGACCGCCTGCAGGGCAAGCGCCTGCCGGACCATGTCTGGCAGCTGGTGACCTGCTACCGGGATTTCGTCAAGTTCCACGACCAGGTCAAACGCTTCATGGATGAATTCCCGCGCGAGCAGATCAAGATCAACTTCTTCGATGACCTGAAGAAAGACACCCGCGCCGTCTACCAGGACACCTGCCGCTTCCTGGAGATCGATCCCGACTTTGAAGCCGGTTTCGAGGTCATGAACCCCAACAAGAAAATGCGCAGCAAGAAAGCCATGGATATGTTCGTGCGCAACCCGCCGCCGTGGCTGTCGGCCATCGCCAAGGCGATCATGCCGCTGGAAAGCCGCACCGCGCTGAAAGCCAAGATCAAGGAAGTGAATACCGCCAAGCCCAAGCGCGACCCCCTGCCCCAGGACCTGCGCGAGGCGCTCAAGCGCGAGCTGGCGGAAGATGTGGAAAAGCTCTCCAGACTGGTGGACCGGGACCTGATGCACTGGGTCTCCTGAGACCACGTGCCATAGAAATGCAAAAAGCCCCCGCGGAATCCGCAGGGGCTTCTCTTTTGGAGTTTTCCCGCCTTAGTGAGTGAGCAGCGGGGCAATCACCAGCGACACCAGCGCCATCACGTTGATCAGGATGTTCATGCTGGGCCCGGAGGTATCCTTGAAGGGATCGCCCACGGTATCGCCGACCACCGCAGAGGCATGGACGTCAGAGCCCTTGCCGCCGAGGTTGCCTTTTTCGATATATTTCTTGGCGTTATCCCAGGCGCCGCCCGCATTGGCCATCATCAGGGCCAGGAGCACACAACCGAGCAGCGCACCGCCGAGCATGCCGCCCAGGCTTTCCGCGCCGAGCAGGGTGCCGACCAGCACCGGGGTGATCACGGCAATGGCGCCGGGCAGGATCATCTTCTTGAGCGCCGCCGTGGTGGCGATATCGACGCATTTCTCGGTATCCGGATCGGCATTGCCTTCCAGCAGGCCGGGGATTTCCTTGAACTGGCGGCGGATCTCGACGATCATTTCCATGGCCGCATCGCCCACCGCGGTCATGGTGATGGAGGCGATCAGGAACGGCAGCGTGCCGCCGATGAAGATGCCGACCAGGACCCTGGGATTATTCAGTTCCAGGTTGAAGTCCGGCACATGCTGCGACACGGTGGCGACAAACGCGGTGATGATGCTGAGCGCGGCGAGCGCCGCGGCGCCGATGGCAAAGCCCTTGCCGATGGCGGCCGTGGTGTTGCCCAGTTCATCAAGGCTGTCAGTGATGTCGCGGGTTTCCTTGCCGAGGCCGGCCATTTCGGCGATGCCGCCGGCATTATCCGCCACCGGACCATAGGCGTCGATGGCCATGGTAATGCCTACCGTCGCCAGCATGGCGACAGCGGCCAGGCCAACCCCGTACAGGCCGGCAAAGTGGGTGGACAGGAAGATGATGGCACAGATCGACAGGATCGGGACCACTACGGACTGCATGCCGACCGCAAGGCCGGTAATCATGACGGTGGCGGTACCGGTCTGGCCGGATTCAGCGATCCGGCGCACCGGCTTGCCGGCGGTATAATATTCCGTCACCAGGCCGATAATGATGCCGCCCACGGCGCCGCAGATGATGGCATACCATTTGCTCACATCAATGCCGAAATACTGGATCACGAAATAAGCCGCGGCAATGAACAGTACGGCAGCACCGATAGTGCCGGTGCGCAGCGCCTTTTCCGGGGAAGCGCCGGACATGATCTTGACCAGGATAATGCCGAGGATGGAACAGATCAGGCCGGTGGAGGCCAGCATCAGCGGCAGGGACATCAGCTCTGCCCGGTTAACCACCGCCAGGGTCTCCGCCAGCGCGATGGTGGCGATCATGGAGCCGCAATAGGATTCGAAAATATCGGAGCCCATACCGGCGACGTCACCCACATTGTCGCCCACGTTATCGGCAATCACGCCGGGGTTGCGGGGGTCATCTTCCGGAATGCCGGCCTCGACTTTACCGACCAGGTCGGCGCCCACATCGGCGGACTTGGTGTAGATGCCGCCGCCCACACGGGAGAACAGCGCCACGGTGGAAGCCCCCATACCGAAGCCGTGGATGGCTTCCGCATGTTCGGCGCCAAAGAAATAATACAGCAGGCCGATGCCCAGCAGGCCCAGCGAGGCCACGCACATGCCCATGATGGAGCCGCCGTAGAAGGACACTTTCAGCGCCGCAGCCGCCCCTTCATTATGGGCCGCCGTGGTGGTGCGGGTGTTGGCCTTGGTGGCGGAAAACATGCCGAGGTAGCCGGCAATGCCGCTGCATACGGTACCGACAACAAAGGAAATGGTGGTTTCCGTCCCCAGGAAATAATATAGCGGAATTATGATCACGATGTTGAACAGGAACAGCATTTTATATTCCCTGTTCATGAAGACCATGGCCCCCAGGTGGATCTGGTCGCCGATTTTGGCAACCTTCTCGTCATCAACCTTGTGGCTGACGACTACGCGGTACAAGATAAAGGCAACAACCAGGCCAAGAATGCCCAGCGCCGGTGGATATAAAGCTAAATCCGCCATATTCACTCCTCAGATTAATTCAGTTACAAGCAACCTATATTTAAATTTATTTGTCTTTATTTCGGGCCCTTCTCCCGAGAACCCGAAAAAACGTTAAATCATCTCCGGAAGCTTGGCAAGATTCATGCTGACAAAGCCTGGAATTTGGGTATATTGCGGCGCAATAGAGTCAAAAACTCCAATCCCCAACCAAACAGGTGAATTTTATGCCACAAGTACACTTGATCAGCGCCGGTCTTAACCCCCCCGAAGAAATCAATGTGATTATCGAAGTTCCCGCCGGCGGCGCCGCGGTGAAATATGAAATGCACAAGCGCTCCGGCGCTATCCTGGTGGACCGGATCCTGCATACCCCGATGCGCTACCCCACCAACTACGGCTATATGCCGCACACCCTGTCCGAGGACGGCGACCCCTGTGATGTGATGGTGGTGGTGGACGAACCACTGGTGCCCGGTTGCGTGATCCGCGCCCGCCCGATCGGCGTACTGCTGATGGAAGACGAGGCCGGCGGCGACGAGAAAATCCTGGCCGTGCCGGATGTGAAAACCGACCCGACCTACAAGAACGTCAATACCTACACCGACCTGCCGGAACTGCTGCTGCAGCGCATCCAGCACTTCTTTGAACATTACAAGGACCTGGAAGCCGGCAAATGGGTCAAGGTCACCGGCTGGGAAGGCCCGGAAAAAGCCAAACAGATGATCCTCAACGGCATCGAGCGGGCGAAACAGGAAGAAACCGAAGCCTGATCCTGTGCTGAATCGATTTTTCAAAAAAGCCTCCGGATTCCGGGGGCTTTTCTTCTAACAGGTTGTATTATTTGATATTTTTTCTAGTGTAAAATTGTTCGACAAAGAGTCGGGATATTTTACACTTTTTGGCCATTTTAATTCTCCCTTCTCCAAACAAGCCATTGTAAAACCTGCAGAATTACATCTGGCATACTACTTGCTTAATGTTTTTCAATTAATCTATTTTCAATAATTATATTCGAAGGAAGGGGAATAAAATGCTTAGATCCTTGGCGATTGCCGCCGCCCTCGTAACAGTTGGTTTTGCAGGCACAGCGTCTGCTGCCGCTGTTGATGTCAACACCTTTGACAACGGCTGGTACGATAATAACGGCAACCATAATGCCAGCAATGACAACACCATCACCGGTCGCTGCTGCGGCGAAGAAGAATATCGCAGCTGGTAT
Source organism: Emcibacter nanhaiensis (assembly GCF_006385175.1). NCBI lineage: Bacteria > Pseudomonadati > Pseudomonadota > Alphaproteobacteria > Emcibacterales > Emcibacteraceae > Emcibacter > Emcibacter nanhaiensis. The sequence goes on along the minus strand of NZ_VFIY01000005.1, from coordinate 621,202 downwards.
GCCTTTGATCTGTCCTCTGTCAGCGGAACCGTGACAAGCGCCACCATCACCTTCTATGCCAACGGCAGTTACTACAGCGCGGATTCTTCCGAAACATTGCAGCTCAACAGCTTTGAAGGTGACATTGCCGCCCTGGTTGCCGGCGGCAGCGGCCTGACCGGCATTTTTGACGACTTGGGTGACGGGGACGTCTATGGTTCCTATGAATATGCAGCATCCCAATTCAGTAACATGGTCGAATTCACTGTCAGCCTCACCCTGGACGCAATTGCCGACATCAACGCGGCAATTGGTGGAAATTTCGCCATCGGCGGCATGCTGACCACGCTCTCCGATCGCACCGACGAGGAAAGCATCTTTTCTTCCTCCGGCATAACGCCTGCGGCCTACCTGACGCTTGTTACTGGTGAGGTGGTGGAAACGCCGGCACCTGCCGCCCTCGGCCTGCTCGGTCTTGGCCTCGCCGGTTTCGGCCTGGCCCGTCGTCGCCGCAGCTAAGCAAGAAAACTATATCTGATCAAAGGCCTCCGGTTTCCGGGGGCCTTTTTCTGTTTCCCCTTAAGGGCTTTTCACTTATAACCGCTCTATGAGCTACACCTCTTTACGCGACTTTATCGAACATCTGGAGCACACCGGCCGTCTGGTGCGGGTGAGCGAACCCGTGTGCACCGACCTGGAAATGACTGAAATCCAGACCCGGGTGCTGGCCGAAGGCGGTCCCGCCATATTGTTCGAAAATCCCGTGGGCGCTAATGGCGAAAGCTATGACATGCCGGTTCTGGTCAATCTGTTCGGTACCGTGGAACGGGTCGCCTGGGGCATGAACCGGGAACCGTCAGAGCTGCGCCAGATCGGCGAAGACCTCGCGGTGCTGCGCCAGCCGCAACCGCCGCGCAACGTCCGTGATGCGCTCGACATGCTGCCGATTGTCAAAAAAGCCATGACGATGTCGCCAAAGACGGTGAAAAAGGCCCCGGTCCAGGACGTGGTGCTGACCGGTGACGATATCGACCTCGCAAAGCTTCCCGTCCAGGGCTGCTGGCCCGGCGAACCGGCGCCGCTGATCACCTGGCCGCTGGTGGTGACCAAAGGCCCCGGCAAGGTAGCGGAGGATGATTTCAACCTGGGCATCTACCGCATGCAGGTGCTCAACAAGAAGCAGACCCTGATGCGCTGGCTCAAACATCGCGGCGGCGCCCAGCATTACCGGCGCTGGAAACAGGAAAAGCCGGAGCCGCTACCCGCCGCCGTCGTGCTCGGCGCCGATCCGGGCACCATCCTCGGCGCGGTGACCCCGGTGCCCGATACGCTGAGTGAATATAAATTCGCCGGCCTGCTGCGCGGCAAGAAGACCGAGCTGGTGGACTGCAAGACCGTGCCGCTGAAGGTGCCGGCCACCGCCGAGATCGTACTGGAGGGTCATGTCTCGCTCACCGACTATGGAGCGGAAGGCCCGTACGGCGACCACACCGGCTATTATAATTCGGTGGAGCAGTTCCCGGTCTTCACCGTCAGCGCCATCACCATGCGCAAGGATCCCATTTACCTCAGCACCTATACCGGCCGCCCCCCGGACGAGCCGAGCGTGCTGGGCGAAGCGCTGAACGAGGTCTTCATCCCGCTGCTGCAACAGCAGTTCCCGGAAATCGTCGACTTCTGGCTGCCGCCGGAGGGCTGCAGCTATCGCATTGCCGTTGTCAGCATGAAAAAGGCCTATGCCGGCCATGCCAAGCGGGTAATGATGGGGGTTTGGTCCTATCTGCGCCAGTTCATGTACACCAAATTCGTCATTGTGGTGGATGACGACGTCAACTGCCGCGACTGGAAGGATGTGATGTGGGCCATTTCCACCCGCATGGACCCGGTCCGCGATACCACCCTGATGGAGCATACCCCCATTGACTACCTGGACTTTGCCTCTCCGGTGTCCGGGCTCGGCGGCAAGATGGGACTTGACGCCACCAACAAGCTGCCCGGCGAAACCGATCGGGAATGGGGCGAAAAAATCAAAATGGACCAGGCCGTCGTTTCGAAAATTGACGACCTGTGGGAAAAACTCGGCCTACCGGGGTCCGGCAAATCCATCTGGTGACACGACCGGCGCCACCGCGGAGGAAGGTTCGGCAATCCTCTGCACCACATCGGAGATGTTGTTGATGGAGGACAGATGGCTGAGGAAATCGTCAGGCGTGAAATTTTCCGTGATCTTTTGCTGCGCCACCCGCCAATGCTGAAGCCCGTCCTTGACGACGTCATGCCCTTTGTCCGTCAAAGAGACAATCCGCTGGCGGCGGTCCTTGCCGGGGATAACGCTGATCAGTTTCTGCTTTTCCAGTGGCCGGAGATTGCGGGCGACCGTTGAGGTATCCATGACCAGTTCTTCCGCAAGGCCGCTGACAGTAATATTATCCAGATGATCAAGCACCATCAGGATAATCAGCTGAGTATATCTGACGCCGGTTCCCTGCAGGGCTTCATCATATAGTCTGGTGACCGCCCGCGATGCCTTCCGGATATTAAGGCAAACACATGTATCAATATATTTCTTGAGTTCGCTTTTTGAGATTTCCGGACCCTGATTGCCCACTCTCGTACCCCCTTTTCACTCACGTTACATTAATAAGCTGCGCCAGTTACACTCTTTTGTGCTTGTTATTAACTCCCGGCTCCCATATTTTTATACGCACTATTCTGGCAAACAGTTTACTCTAAATTCCTGTCTTACAATATTAACCATATGATTGAATTTCAGACAATCTTTTAACCTGAAAAAATTCAATATTTAAATGCCGGGTCAGGTAAAACTTCAATCTGGTGCTCCGGGCAATTAACTTCTATAAACTATTTTCTTTAAACAAAAAAAATGCGTCCAAAGGAAGCAGAAATGTCCCAAAATGATATTCCCAACTCAGAAAATAACCTGAACAGGTTAGAAAATCTGATAAAACTTGCCCAAAAAGCAGGGGCGGATCAGGCGGACGCTGTTTTTTTTGCAAGCCAGTCAGAATCAGTCTCCTGGCGACTCGGTAAGATGGAAGAAGTTGAAAGATCCGAAAGTAACGACCTTGGCCTCCGGGTCATCATCGGCAAGCAACAGGCGATCGTTTCGTCAAGCGACCTTGGCGAAGACAATCTGAAAATGCTGGTCGACCGGGCGATCAGCATGGCCCGCAATGCGCCTGAAGATCCCTGGTGCGGTCTGGCGGACAAAACCCTCCTCGCCCGGGACATCCCGGCAGACCTGGATCTCTATGACAACACAAAAGTTACGACCGACCTGCTGAAGGAAAAAGCCCGGGAGACAGAGGAACTGGCCCTTCAGGTGGACGGCATCACCAATTCCCAGGGGGCTGGCGCCGGCACCTCGGCCAGCAGCATTGCCCTGTGCAATTCTGACGGTTTTGCCCAAACCTACCGGGCGAGCAGTTTCAGCCTGAGCGTTTCAGTGATCGCCGGGTCAGGCACCGGGATGGAAAGGGACTACAGTTACAGCTCGAAACGCCATCTGGAAGACCTGGAAACACCGGAGAAGATCGCCCGGGAAGCCACAGAGCGCGCCCTCAGGCGTCTCAATCCCCGTAAAGTGAAAACGACCCAGGTTCCGGTTGTCTATGACCCGCGGGTGTCGAAAACCCTGGTCAGTCACCTGGCCAGCGCCATTAACGGGCAGTCCATCGCCCGGGGCACAAGCTTCCTCAAGGAGTCGATGGACAAACAGATCCTGCCCCACGGCATCCGGATCGTTGATGACCCGCATATTTTCCGGGGTGTTTCTTCCCGCCCCTTTGACGGCGAAGGTGTGGCCAACAGCAAGATGGATGTGGTCAGCGACGGCGTACTCCGGAACTGGATCCTGGACAGCGCCAGCGCCCGCCAGCTTGGCCTCAAGACCAATGGTCATGCCAGCCGGGGCACCTCTTCCCCGCCGCATCCCTCTTCCAGCAACCTGTATCTTGAAGCCGGCAGCCAAAGCCCGGAAGAGCTGATTGCCGATATCAAATCCGGATTTTACGTGACCGAACTGATCGGCATGGGCGTCAACGGCATTACCGGCGACTACAGCCGCGGCGCCAGCGGATTCTGGATTGAAAATGGCAAAATCACCTATCCGGTCAACGAGATCACCATTGCCGGCAACCTGAAGGACATGTTCCTGGCCCTGACCGCGGCCAGCGACCTGGAACTAAAATACGGCACTGACGCCCCGACCCTGCGCATCGAGAAAATGATCCTGGCCGGAAATTAAACCGCGCGCAAAACCAGGCAAAAAAAAGAAAAGGCCCGCCCCGTTGCAGGGGCAGGCCCGAAATTCTTTTGGATTTCTTTCAGATTAGAAAGAAGCACCGATTGTGAAGACTGCAGTAGCATCGTAGCCGTCAGCGTCGATGTCAGTATCGACATAGGCGATACCGAAGTCCAGACCACCGTAGGATACGGAAGCGCCGAGGCTCCAGTCCAGTTTGCCGTCAAACCAGCCATCTTCGTAACCGAGATGGGCTGTCAGGGTGATCGGAGTATCCGGAATAGCGGATTCCAGGTCACCGTAAACATAGGTGTTGTCGGCGTTGCCGGTGTTGTCGCTGGAGAAGGCGTAAGCCAGACCGATAGTTGCAGAAGCAACACCGAGGTCAGCGCCTACAGAACCGTAAGCTTCCAGATAGTCACCATCATGACCGGACGGATAGGCGTAGTACAGCAGACCGAGGTCGTAGGAGAAACCTTCAACTTCACCGCCGAAACCGGCATAAAAGTCAAATTCAGTTTCACCGTAGGTGAAAGTGTCGTCCATGCTGGACGCCCAAGTGCCTACGTAGAAGCCGCTCTCATGAGCGTAGTCCAGACCACCCTGGATGGCCAGGTCTTCACCGCTCAGGGAAACCCCACGGAACCGGTAGTCGGTTGTAATGGCTACGTTGGCGCTGATTTCACCGCCCAGGAAGGCTTCGTCTTCAGCAAATGCGGGTGCTGCGGCTGAAGCAATGGCGACAGTAGCAACAGAAGCCAGAATGGCACTCTTAAGTGTTTTCACGTTTCTCTCCTTAAACTTTCAATTTATTGTTCGAACCTTGGCAAGTTCTCCATGCCTTAATTCAAATACCGTGCCAAACTTCCCACAAGGTGTGATATTTTGTTGATTATCAATGTGTTAATGGAAATTTAACCGGAGAAGCCGAAATCGCACCGGCTTCCGAACAGATGTATCGGCCCGAATTAAGGCAAAATTTTGTTCAGAAACTGCACATTTTTTAATCATATATTAAATATGAGTAAATATTAATCACGGCGCTGCAAAAAAATGGCGGAATTGCTGGTGTTTTATGTTGCGATCGCTAACAAACTTGCCTGAAAAATAATTTTTTGGTTCAGTCTTTTTTTGAAAATAGGGGGACTATTGCTGTGTACAGCACCTGCTTTTATCACCGGAAAACGCGATATCTTGACGGAAGGGCCCGGACGTGACACTCTTTTGTTTCCGGTAGCTTAATGCACGTCCGGTCGGTCGCTCATCTATCACATTCCGGGGAAATATGCGATGTCCGATGAAGATTCAGAAAATGGATCAGGCAACCTGAAAAATATCATCCTGATTGTGGCAGCCCTCATTGTGATTGCTTTCATTGTCTGGCCGCTCAGCAAGTTTTTCCAGTCCTCCAGCTACCGCACGCTGATTTTCTTTCTTTCGCTGGAAGCAGGCATCCTGTTCTGGCAGGAACTGAAAAATCATCATTTGCTGGAACAAATCAAGGAACGCCAGTGGCTGCGCGTTGCCTATCACGCGGCCCTGCTGGTGCTGGCCATCGCCTTGGCCGTGTTCACCGAACGCTATTTCTTTGAAGGCCTCAACAAGGCCATTGAATTCCTGCTGCTGGTGGCGCTGGCCATCTTCGGCCTGAAAAAAGCCAAGGACTTTCTGATCTAGTTATCAATCTCCGGCAACGACAATTCCGGATTGAGCCGTTCCGCGTACCAGTTGAGGCCCCAGTGCAGATGCGGCCCGGTGGCTCGGCCGGTCATGCCGACACGGCCGAGGTCTGCCCCCTGCTCGATCTGCTGGCCTTCCTCAACAGCCACAGAGGACAGGTGGCAATAGACCGTGCTGACGCCGTAACCATGGTCGATGATCACCGTATTGCCGGTATAATAGAGATCCGCCACCATCGTCACCTTGCCGCCCCAGGGCGCCACCACCGGGGCCCCCTCCGGTGCGGCGATATCCATGCCGGTATGGGGACTGCGCGGCTTGCCGTTGAGAATACGGTGATTGCCGAAATGGCCGGACACCCGGCCTTTGAGCGGCCAGACCATGGGTTTACCGAAATCAGCCAGGTCGCTGTCATTCTTGCGGGCGGCCTTTACTTTCAGGGCATCTTTCCTGATCCGGTCCTGCACTTCCGGCGGCGGGGTCACCATTTTCGGCGGCAGGCCGTCGACTACGGAAACGTCATATTTCTGTTCCCGCACCGCGAAGCTGTAGTCCTTCTCGCTGCCGTCGCCATTCACCACCCGGAAGCTGATCTCCTTGCCTTCCTTCCAGTTGAGTCCGAACGGAAAATAACCGGCCGGGGTGGTGCGGATCCTCCGGCCCTTGAACCAGACTTCGGCCTCCTCGGGCGCCTTGCCCACATAAAAGCCGCCCTGGGTCAGGTTTTCCGGCACCCGGAACTCCCCGGCCGCGGCAACGGCCGGGATCATCAGTGCAAGCAGGCAAAGCAGGCGTAACTTCATCAGAATAATGTCTCCTGCCGGTCATCATCAGCAGATTTTATGGCTTTTTTGGGTTTTTGGGGCTTCGGCGGCGTGCCACCCCCTTCCGCCCGGGCGGCCACATGGCCGTCGCGGAATTCAATATCCAGGCCGTCACCGGGCTTCACCGCCTCGGCCGCGGTCACGGCCGTGCCGTCCGCATCCCGGATCACCGCATAGCCCCGGTCCAGCACCCGCTTGTAATTGAGGCTGTCAAACAGCCGGGTGGAGCTTTCCAGCGCCCGGCGGTGCTGCTCCAGCTGCCGGGCCGCCGCCCGGTTGAGGCGCAGCCCGAGGTCGCCGACCCGCTCGTTTTGCCGCTTGATGTCACGGACCAGGATATCCGACCTCAAGCGCTGACTGACCGTAGCCAGGCGCAGCTGCTGGCGCTCGGAAAGGTGCTTCAGCGCCCGGGGCAGCCGCTCGGAAATATCGTCGAACTTCTGCTGGCTGAGGGACAGCAGGTCCTGCGGTTTGGGCAGGCCGCGGCCGAGCCCTTCCAGGCGCTGGCGCCGTTCAGTGACCAGGCGCTGCACCGCCCGGTTCTGCTGTGCCGCCAGATCCTCCACCGTATAGACCAGGTCGGCCCGCACCGGCACCGCCATTTCCGCCGCTGCCGTGGGCGTCGGCGCCCGCCGGTCGGAGGCATAATCTATCAGGGTGGTATCGGTCTCGTGCCCGACGGCGCTGATCAGCGGGATGCGGCTTTCCGCCGCCGCGCGCACCACCTGTTCCTCGTTAAAGCTCCAGAGATCCTCGAGACTGCCGCCGCCGCGGGCGACAATCAGCACATCGGGGCGCGGCAATGCACCGCCCTCGGGCATCTCGTTAAAGCCCCTGATCGCCTCGGCCACCTGGTCGGCGGCCCCCTCGCCCTGGACCAGCACCGGCCAGACCAAGACCCGGCGCGGAAACCGGTCGTGCAGGCGATGCAGGATATCGCGGATCACCGCCCCGGTCGGCGAGGTGACGACGCCGATCACTTCCGGCAGGTAGGGGAGCGGCTTCTTGCGGGCCGGATCGAACAGGCCCTCCGCCGCCAGTTTCTTTTTCCGTTCCTCCAGCAGCGCCATCAGCGCCCCGGCCCCGGCCGGTTCCATGCGGTCGATGACAATCTGGTATTTGGAGCGCCCGGGATAGGTGGTGAGCTTGCCGGTGCAAATCACCTCGAGCCCGTCCTCGGGGCGGAAGTTGAGCCGGCCGGCGGTGCCTTTCCACATCACCCCGTCAAGGACCGATTTCTCGTCCTTGAGCGCCAGATAGACATGGCCGGAGGCGGCCCGCTTGAAGCCGCTGATCTCGCCACGCACCCGCACATAGCCGAAATTCTCCTCCACAAAGCGTTTCAGCGATATACTGAGTTCGCTAACGGTGAATTCGGGGGCGTTGCTGGATTGCTGTTCGGCGGAATAGGGATAATCTGACATCTGCTCCACGGGCTCTACTTGAATCTCCTTTGGCTTATGGTACAAGAGAGAAAATTTTTTTAACAGGATTAATCTGCATGAACGTTCTGATCATCGGTTCCGGCGGCCGCGAACACGCCCTGACCTGGAAAATCGCCCAGTCCCCGCTGGTGGATAAAATCTTCACCGCCCCCGGCAACGGCGGCATGGACGATATTTCCGAACCGGTGAAACTGGACCTTTCCGATCATGGTGCTGTCATCACCTTCTGTGACGAGAATGACGTGGAATTCGTGGTGGTCGGCCCGGAAGCCCCACTGGTGGAAGGCCTGGTGGACAGCCTGCAGATTGCCGAAATCCCGGCTTTCGGCCCCACCGCCGACGCCGCCCAGCTCGAAGGCTCCAAGGGCTTCACCAAGGACCTGTGCGCCAAGTACGACATTCCCACCGCCGCCTACGGCCGCTTTACCGAAGCCGAGCCGGCCAAGGCCTTTATTGCCGACAAAGGTGCGCCGATCGTGGTCAAGGCCGACGGGCTTGCCGCCGGCAAGGGCGTGATTATCGCCACCACAGTGGACGAGGCCCACCAGGCCGTGGACGACATCTTCGGCGGCCAGTTCGGCGACGCCGGCGCGGAGCTGGTGGTGGAGGAATTCCTTGAAGGCGAGGAAGCCAGCTTCTTTGTGCTGACCGATGGCGAGAATATCCTGCCCCTGGCCACCGCTCAGGACCACAAGCGGGTCGGCGACGGCGATACCGGCCTCAACACCGGCGGCATGGGCGCCTACAGCCCGGCGCCGGTGATGACCGGCGAGCTGGTGGAACGCACCATCAACGAAATCATCCTGCCCACGGTGCGCGGCATGAAGGAAGAGGGCTATCCCTTCACCGGCGTGCTTTATGCCGGCCTGATGATCACCGCCAAGGGGCCGGAACTGATCGAATATAATGTGCGCTTCGGCGATCCGGAATGCCAGGTGCTGATGATGCGCCTGAAGTCGGATATCGTCCCGGCCCTGATGGCCACCGCCAGCGGCACCCTGGATAAGGAAAGCCTCGACTGGCACGACGACATGGCCCTGACCGTGGTGATGGCCGCCAAAGGCTATCCCGGCTCCTACGAAAAAAACACCGAGATCAGGAACCTCAAAGCCGCCGGCGCCGATGACGATGTGGTGATCTTCCATGCCGGCACAAAGAAAGAGGACGGGAAAATCCTCGCCACCGGCGGCCGGGTGCTCAATATCACCGCCCGCGCGGGGAGCATCACCGAAGCCAAAGACAAGGCTTATGCGGCGGTCGACAAGATTGACTGGGACAATGGTTTCTGCCGCCGGGACATCGGCTGGCGCGCCGTGGAACGGGAACAGGGCTGAAAAATTAATGAATAGTATGATCTGAATCTGAAATACTTAGCATAAGGTATTGCTGCAAATTTAATTCGCGCAATCTTGCCGCTGTTTTGGTCAGTTCTCTTTTCTCAAGAGCTAACAGATATTCATCCGCCGACAAAGATGGTTTTTTCAAATCTGCTAATTGTTCCCTGATTGCCTGAAGCACCAATCCCTGATTCAAGTCGATTTGGCATACTAAAAAATCATCAGGATGCTGCACTTCGATTTCCAAGTCCCACAAATAATCCTTGGGAAAATCCTTCACATTATATGTGACAATCATATCGGCCCTAGCTTTTAGGGCCGCCGCTAATACATGTCGGTCATTTTCATCCGGCAATTTCAGATCACACATTAATATTTCGAAATCTTCCACCAAACTATCCGGAACGGCTTGATGCATTAATTCTGCGGTTCTTTCCAGTTTCTCTCTAGACAATTCTGGCCTCTTTTGAAGAAGATTTTCAATCCACTCTTCATTAATCTTGTCTGTCCATTTTGCCCTGTACAAACCAGTTTGAGTGACGCGTATCAACAAATCACGTAAAAGATAGGGGTACAGCACACATGCGTCCAAGATAACCGTAAATGCCAAATCACATATCCAATTCGAGTTCCTGGGAAAGTTTTGTTAATTCACTCGCTGCTCTCTTCATCTCAGCATCTCTTTCATTTTTATATTCAACAAGATGCCCAAATAAAATTCGTCTGTGTGTCCCAACCTTTCCAAAAGGTATTTTACCTTCTTCTAGCAGCTTTATTAAAAACGGACGGGACACATTTAGAAAATCGGCCGCTTCCTGTGTTGTCATTTCTTTATGTACAGGCACAATGTTTACAGCATCCCCCTGTGCCATATGAGTCATAATATCTACCAGTAAGCGAACAGCTTGGCGTGGCAACGTCACTGTTTGCAGGCCATCGTCCTCAACTTGAATGGAGATTCCTTCTTCACGGTCAAGGAATCGTGCTAGCAACCGACTATTTTCAGCTGCAACTTCCTTTTCTTTCTCGTCTGGCAAGTTTATTACCGCATTTGACATACCAATATCTCCCTTGCTCACAAATAATCAAATCAATTGAACATCTGTTATGTACTTTTTGTACAATAACAAATAAACGAAATAAACAAAATAATCGAAATAATCGAAACACTATTTTCTTTATAAATAGTTAATTTTAAGCAGATATCAAGCGTCCTCAACTTTTGTGACACTTTTATTGCATTGACATGACAGCCGTGGAATCATGCCGGCCAACAAGGTGATTCTTTAGTTGAGGGACGGCATGACCGATATCACGGCGGCGGGGGAAGACCAGAAACAACTCTGGCAGACAATCTTACAATGGTGTTTCGTCATATTCCTGGTCTATCTGCTGATTTGTGCCGTTGGCATGATCGGCGCCGGCTTCAAGGGCGCCACCAAGGGCCACGCCGAAGAGCTGTTTGAATTCGCCACCAATCCCTTCATGGGCCTGATCATCGGTGTGATCGCCACCGCCATGATCCAGTCGTCCTCGACCGTCACGTCCATCATCGTCGGCCTGGTGGCCGGCGGCCTGCCGGTGGGCACCGCCATTCCCATGGTCATGGGCGCCAATATCGGCACCACCATCACCAATACCATCGTCAGTCTGGGCCATGTGCGGAAGAAAAAGGAATTTCGCCGGGCCTTCGCCGCCGCCACCGTGCATGACTTTTTCAATGTCATGGCGGTCATCGTCTTCCTGCCTTTGGAAATCATGTTCGGCTTTCTGGAAAAAATCGGCGGCTGGCTGTCCTCCCACCTGGTCGGCGGCGAGAACATGAGCGTCAAGGGCCTCAATTTCATCAAGCCGGCCACCAAGCCGCTGATCAATGAGTTCAAAGACCTCGCCCATATGATTTCCGCCGAGGCCGGCAGCATCATCCTGATTGTCTTCGGCGTGGCGGTCATCTTTATTTCCATCACCTGGATCGGCCGGTTGCTCAAAAAACTGATGGTCGGCCGGGCCAAACAGATCATGCACAGCGCCATCGGCAAGGGCCCGCTGACCGGCATCACCTCCGGCGCCATCGTCACCGTGCTGGTGCAGTCTTCCTCGACCACCACCAGCCTGATGGTACCGCTGGCCGGCAGCGGCGTGTTCCGGCTCAAGCAGATTTATCCCTTTACCCTTGGCGCCAATATCGGCACCACCATCACCGCCCTCCTCGCCGCCACCGGGGTCAGCGGGCCGACGGCGGTGCTCGCCCTGCAGGTGGCGATGGTCCATCTTTGCTTCAATATTGCCGCCGTACTGCTGATCTTCGGCCTCAAACCGCTCCGGCAGCTGCCCATGGCCGGGGCCATGTGGCTGGCCAAGGTCTCCACAGAACGCAAAATCTATGCGATAGTCTATCTGCTCGGGGTGTTTTTTATGGCCCCCGGACTTATGGTTCTTCTTTACAGGGCCTTCAGCTAGGGAATGATCACCATGGAAGACACAGACATTTCAAAACTGTCCAACAAGAAGCTGAAAAAGCTGATCTCCGACACTGAAGAGATGCTCGTGCTGATGAAAGAGGAGCTCAAGGAACGTGAGCTGCGCTCCCAGCATGAGGAAGTGGAACATCTCGAGGAACATATGGACGAGGCCCAGAACCGGCTCGGCAACCTGAAGACCTTCCTCACCACCCTGTTCCAGGAAATGAAGAAGGACAAGTCCTAGCGGACCAATTCAAATGTAATTTTGTGATTTACAATATGCGTGGCAACCGGTTTGCCATCCTTTATGGCAGGAGCAAAACGCCATCGCTTTGCTGATTCGACAGCTGCTTTCTTAAATCCCTTTGCCCCCTCCAACACCCTGATGTCCTTGACCATACCGGCTTCATCAATGGTGAATTCAAGAATCACATATCCTTCCCTACCACTTCTTGCCATATTTACTGGATACGCTGGCACGCCTCTGAATATTGGCTTGTAGGAATCCACGGTGTCATTTGGTTTAGCCTCTGCAATCGCGACACAATGCTCCGTTGCTTTGTCAGGTTGTTCCAGTTTTTCGTATATTTCCACAAGAAAAGCATGGCTGGCCATCAACACAGTATTCCGGGGCGGCAGAGTCTTCCGGAACACCTCATTCGCCGGTTCAAGGAGCTCACGGGCTTTATCGTAATCTTTCCTGGCCATATGAATCTTGGCAAGAAAGAAATAAGGCATGTAGGTCTGGGGGTGATCCTTCCCATATTCTTTTTCATAGATATCATGAACCTGCAGATAGTTCTTTTCAGCGGCTTTGGCTTTGCCCTCATAAAAATAGGCTTTCGCCCTTAGATTCAGAATATCTGCTTTAACCAGAAGGTCATCGGGGAAGGATTCTTCGTAAACCTTTTCGGCCCGGGAGAGATATTTTTCCGCAGAAGCATGCTCATGTGAACTTGAGTAAAGCGCTGAGAGAGCGAAATAGATATCAAACAGTTCCGGACCATTCACATCATAGATCTGTTCACCATCCTCCAGGGCTTCCAGATAAAACTTGATGGCTTCATCCCGGTGACCATGGCGATCTTGCGCCATGGCGAATTGCTTGGTGGCGAAATATTGATATTTCGTCCCCTCCCCGTATAGTTCTTGGCTGAGGTCATAAGCTCTTTCGGCAAAATCAAACGCCGCTTCCCTGTCTTCCGCGGCCCAGGCTTTTTTAAATCCCTTCAAGGCCTCGATAAACTCGGCCTTGCCGTCTTTCTCCGTAGACCCTGCATGGCCTGTAGAAGATAAACTAACTATTACCATCAACGCTTTTAAAAAAGTTTTCATAACATCCCCCGAATTATCTCTATTATTCCTGTTTCAGTTTTCCAATCCGATTTTATACAACCTGTTTTCAGTACTAATTCACCCGTGTGAAAGTCATTTCATGCCGTAGACCCGGTGTTGAAACAGGCTTTCCATCTACCAGTCGCGGAGGAAACCGCATTTTTTCCACCGCTTTTACGGCTGCTTTGCCAAAGGCCCTGTTCCCTTCAGCAATTCTGGCGTCGTGAACCCTGCAATCGGCCCCGGCAGTAAACTCAATAACGACACTAACCTCGGCCTTACTTGCAGGAAGGTGGAAGTCTTTCTTTGGTGCCACTGCAAGGACCGGGAGCATCTGTGTTTCAGTGATATCGTCGCTTAATCGGGAAATTTCCAG